>CANRHA010000132.1 GCA_947630315.1 uncultured Clostridia bacterium | reverse complement strand
GGTAGACATAATGCCGCTCTGAATGGGGGCGTAGTCGTTGAGGGCCTTAGCCATAGGCGCGAGGCAGTTGGTGGTGCAGGAAGCGGCGGAAATGATGGTGTCGTCCTTGGTGAGGGTCTTCTCGTTTACGCCGAAGACGATGGTGGGAAGATCGTTGCCCGCGGGAGCGGAGATGACGACCTTCTTTGCGCCGGCGTCGATGTGAGCCTGGCTCTTAGCCTTAGAGCAGTAGAAACCGGTGCACTCCAGAACAACGTCGACTCCGAGTTCGCCCCAGGGGAGCTTTTCGGCCTTGGGTTCCGCGTAGATGGTGATCTCCTTGCCGTCTACGATGATAGCGCCGGGAACCGTAACGGTCTTGCCGTCCTCGGCATATTCGGCGGGCTTTACGTCAACGGTGTGAAGATTTTCGCCGATCTTTCCGCAGTAGCCGCCCTGAGCGGTATCATACTTGAGAAGATGAGCGAGCATCTCGGGCTTAGTGAGGTCGTTTATAGCGACGATCTCGTAGCCGGGTGCGTTGAACATCTGCCTGAAGGCGAGACGTCCGATTCTGCCGAAGCCATTGATTGCAACTTTTACTGACATAACTTAAAAACCTCCTGTAAAGTTTTGCACTTTATTTGCAATTTATATCTTACACCAAAACTCATCTCATTTCAAGTCTTTTGGCAAAAAAATATGAAGTTTTTTGCTTTGCGGCGGTTTTAAGCCGATTTTTCCGAGAAAAATAAGTCCGGGGCGGGCCGTTTTGATCCTATCGCGGGATAAAAAATTCAAAAAAGCTTTACTATTGTCGATAAATGTGGTATAATTGTCGAAAAGAGGGCTTTACCTTTATAATACGGAGATGATATCATGGAAATAATCGATCAGGAATTTATAGAAAGCGTTTATTATGAGCTTTTAAGCTCGCTTACGGCAACTCAGGAGCTTGAATACTATCTTTCCACCGAGCAGGAGGAGCTGACCGACGCGGCTGCCTCATTAAAAAAACAGGCGCTCCATTGTTGGCGCGCGCTTGCTGCGGTATCGAACTATCATGAGATAGTGAACTACGAAAAGGGAAGGTTCGAGAGCCAAGAGTTCGATCTTTCCGAGACGGTTCAGGGTATAGTTGATCTCGCGAAAAAGAAATGCGGCATGGATTACGTTACGATAGAGGCAAAGATCGAGAAGGGGATATGCGGCTTTACCGACCCCGAGAGGTTCACATTCTGCCTCATCAACCTTATTGTAAATTCTTTACAGAACGTCGACCTTGAGGAAGGGCAGATAACTGTAACGCTCAAATCGAACGGCGACACCGCCAGAATAAGCGTTGTCGACAACGGCTACTCGATGACCGGCGAGGAGCTTCAGGAGAGCCTTGAAAAGGGCGGCGCTACCGGTTTCGGCATACTTTCGAGGTTCTGCTCCTGTGCGGGAACCCTCCCCGCGTTTTCAACCGAGGAATACGGCGGCTTTACCGTAAGCTTCAACGTTCCGCGCATAATAGACCACGGCAAAATAGGCTTTGCCTCGCCGTTTGCCCAGAAAAGGCGCCGGGAATACATGACTCCCTACTCCGCGCTGTTCTTCAAGCTTGACACCGCGGAGCCGGTATTCTGAGATCAGCCTTCCGCCTCGGCGTCTTCTTCGGCGAATTTTTTGAGATAGTGCTTGTGCGCGATAATATACGCGGCTATGCACATAGCAGCCTGAACCGCGCCGCCAATAAGCCCGTATACCTGCGGGTCTTCGCTTATCTTCGAGAACCAGAAGCTCGGGAAGTAGAGGTTTGTTATAACCGCTATGACCTTTTTATCGCCGGTATAATCGAGCAAAAACACCGGCGCGTAGTATACGACAGCAGTAAGTATCATTATTATCTCCACCGCCACGGGATTGTACAGCCCGTAGGCGGTGTGTCTTTTTGCGTCGTCGATAAAGAGCCAGGTCAGCAAAAACGCCGGTATCAGCCAGGATATAAAGCTCAGAAGTTCGGGCTTGTCGTAAAGTTCAAGCCTCGGGAAAACCGTTCCGAGCACTCCTAAAAGCGCCGTCCTGCCAACGATAGTGGCAAATATGTTTATCAGCCAGAAAAGTCCGAACCTTGCCCAGCCGTAAAGTATAGTTCTGAGGTTGTCTCTTTCTTCCATAATTATACCTCCCGAATTTTGCTGATAATATTTTACCACAGATTCTTTAAAATGGCAAGATATCCGCCCGATTTTAATATGATAAAACAAAAATCCGGGATCTTTCCCGGATTTATGCTTGTTGATGTTTCCCAATCGGCCGCTTCACAAGCAAAACGGTTTACAGGGCTTGTGTAGCGCAGGCGATGCGGGATGGGTTTGCGGAAAGCCCGCGCGGGGGTTTCCGTCAGACCGATCTTAGCAGCCGCAGCCGCAATCGTTTCCGCAGCCGTTGTTGCAGTTGTTGTTGCAGCCGCAGGAATTGCCGCAGGAGTTGCCGCAGCCGTTGAAGCCGAAGAGGATGATGAGGATAAGAATGATGATCCACCAGTAGCCATTTCCGAAACAGTTCATAGTATTGACTCCTTCATGTAAATTTCTGAAGCAATTCATACTTCATGCTACATTTTATGTCGGAGCCGGATTTGTGTTACAAACCGGGTTTTCGGTCTTTTGGGCCGATTTTTTCAAACCGCTTGTAACCAAGCCGATATTCGGCATAGAATTATTCCGGGGTGTGATTATCCTGAAAAAATCTGCCGATAATTGATATCGAAAATCATATGCGGAAAGGAATGACGTAAATGTATGAATTTAACGAGCTTTACGGCAGCGAAGGTTTTACCGAGCCGGCGCTTCATTCGATCAGCCACGGACTTAAAAGGGCGGGGCAGATGGGCCATACCTACGCCGGGACCGAGCACCTTTTGCTCGGGATACTGAGCGAGGAAGCCGGGGCCGCTTATGCAATACTCGGGCGATTCGGCGTGACATATAAGGCGGTGGAAAAAAGGATAAAGGAGATGATAGGAACCGGCGAGCCTACGGCCGTAACAGGTTCTATGCTCACGCCTGCGGCAAAGCGGTGTATAAGATTTGCAAAGCGAACCGCCGGAGACGTAACCGGAACCAAGGCCGGAACCGAGCATCTTTTGTGCGCAATACTGAATCAGCAGAACTCCACCGCAAGATCGATCCTCTACGACCTCAACTGCAACATATCGATGCTGTATACAAGCGCGGGCGAGGCGGTCGAAAAGAGCGCGGCCCTCAGTCAAAAGGAGCAGCCGAGGCTTTCTCAGCTTGAAAAATACGCCTTTGATATGGTTAGCCAAGCCCGCAAGACCGGCTATGACCCCTGCGTTGAGCGAGACGCGGAGATATCAAGGGTGATAGAAATTCTTTTGAGGCGGCAAAAGAACAACCCCTGCCTTGTCGGCGAGGCGGGGGTCGGCAAAACGGCTATTGTGGAGGCTTTGGCCTCAAAAATCGCCTCAATGGAGGTTCCGCAGGCGCTTTTGGGAAAGAGGATATTTTCGCTGAGTCTTACAAACCTTCTTGCCGGGGCGAAGTACCGTGGAGATTTTGAGGAGCGCCTCAAAGCCTGCGTTGAAGACGCCGGCAGGGGAGGCGACGTGATACTTTTTATAGATGAGCTTCACACGCTCGTAGGGGCCGGCGCCGCCGAGGGCGCGATAGACGCGGCGAATATATTAAAGCCGATGCTTGCGCGCGGGGAACTCAGGGTAATAGGCGCTACGACGTATGACGAATACCGCAGGACGATAGAAAGCGACAAGGCCCTTGAGCGCCGCTTCTGCGTAGTAAAGGTAGATGAGCCTTCGGAGGAAGCGGCGGTAAAAATGCTTAGCCGCCTTAAGCCAAAATATGAGCAGCACCACAAGGTTATAATAGAAGATGAAGCCGTGGCGGCGGCTGTGACCCTCTCAGCGCGGTATATAAACGACAGATACCTCCCCGACAAGGCAATCGACGTCCTTGACGAGGCATGCGCGGCTGTAAAGCTTAAAGACTTCACAGATGTGGAAAACAAGGGCGAGCTGTCCGTGGCTTTTAATGATTATGTAAGTGGGAAGATCCCGAAAGAAAGGTACTTTGAGGAGCTTTTCCGCAGGACCGGAGGTCTTCCCGGCGGCATAAGCGTCACGCGTAAGGATGTGGAAAGGGTTATTACTTTACAGACATCCATCCCACATGAAAGCCTTGCGGCGGCAAGATCGGCGGAGATACTTGAAAGCATACGCGGCAGGATAATCGGTCAGGACGAGGCGGTAATGTCGCTAATCAACGCGTTAAAGCGCGCGGGAACGGGTCTGCAATCAACCGAGGGGCCTATGGCGGCGCTGATGTTCTCGGGTCCTACCGGGGTCGGCAAAACAGAGCTTGCGAGGGCGCTTGCCGAGAGCCTTTTCGGTGCGGGGTCGCTTATAAGGTTTGATATGTCGGAATTTTCCGAACGCCACAGCGTATCAAGGCTAATAGGTTCGCCGCCGGGGTATGTAGGCTTCGGTCAGGGCGGCGAGCTGACCGAGAAGGTAAGAAAAAGGCCGTCAAGCGTCGTGCTGTTCGACGAGCTTGAAAAGGCCGATCGTGAGGTGATTTCAATATTGCTGCAGCTGCTCGACACCGGCTGTCTGACCGATTCCAACGGCAGGAAAATATCCTTCAAAAACACCGTGGTGATCTTAACGACAAACGCGCTGCCTTCGGGCGGGGCTGTATGCGGGTTTTCGGGAGGTAAAAAGCCGGATACGGTGCGCAGCGGGCTGTCCGGGGTGTTCTCGTTTGAGCTGATGAACCGGCTTGACGCGGTTTGCCGCTTTAAAAGGCTTGAACGCGGCGACTGCCTTAAAATTGCGAAGCTCAGGCTTGACGGCCTTGCCGAGAGGGCGCGGGGCAGGGGAGTTGAGCTGAGCTTTTCGGAGGGCGTTCTGCCGGTGATCGTCGACGGCTCGGGGTATGAGCTTTTCGGCGCGCGAGAGATCGCCCGGGTTATCGCGGAAAAAATCGAGAACCCGCTTGCCGATTTGATACTTTCGGGCGCGAGCGGCAGGGTAAACGTGAGCGCCGACGGCAGCGAGCTGAAGCTAAGCGAGGAGCAGGTCCTGTCGGCCTGACCGCGGGCTTGCGCTAACATGGGGCAGGGCTTGCGGCGGCTCTGCCCCGGCCTTCTGCTGCCCCACGGCCCTGCGCGCCCCGTCGCGCCCCCTGCGGGGGCGTTCACGGCCATGCGGCGCTAAGGCTGCGGCTTTGAGGAAACCCGCCGTAGGAAGCAGCGCCCTGCGCGCC
>CANRHA010000131.1 GCA_947630315.1 uncultured Clostridia bacterium | reverse complement strand
GGCTCAGCTTCATGCATCCCGAGACTATGTACACCGATTTTTCCCCATGTCCGTAGGGGAGGGTGTCGTTGTATTCATAATAGGGCACCTTAGACCACACCCCGGTTTTGTCGTCCTTTACGTTTCGCATCGAGGTCTTGTAGGTGTTTATCTTGCATACGTCGTGCAAAAGCGCGGCTATCGCGACCGATTCGTCCGAAAAACTCAGCCCGAAAGTCTCCTTTGCCCTGTCGGTGTCGAGGTATGATCTGAGGCAGTCATAAACGTTGAGGCTGTGTTCGCAGAGCCCGCCCTCATATGAACAGTGGAACCTTGTAGAAGCCGGCGCGGTGAAGAAATCGCACTTATTTATCAGAAAATCGAGGAGCTTATCCGCGCCATCTCTTTTTATATTCTGGGTGTATATATCGATAAATCGCTGTTTGAAATCCGTAGCCATGTCTTATCTCCTTTCGGGTTTATTCGGATTCATTCTACCATAACTTTTTAAAAATGTAAAGAGCATTGAATGGTAAAGAGCCCCTTTGCGCCCCTATATCCAGCCCGCGTGCCCATATCATACCGCAAGCTTTGACCCGAGCGTTCTGACATCTATCATCTGATACCTAATACCTAACAGTGCTTATATCTTAAATTTTCATGAAAAACTTGCTTTATCTTTAAAACTGTGATATACTGTATGATGATTATGGATAACTATGCCACAGAAAGGATTTTTTGACTATGCCGAGAAGCATGACAGGCTACGGTCGGGCGGTAAAAGTTTTTGATGACCGCGAGATAACAGTAGAGCTTAAAGCAGTAAACCACCGCTTTTTTGAATTTACCGCGCGGGTCCCGCGACAGTACTCCTTTATGGAGGAGCGCCTTAAAAAGCTGATTTCCTCCGAGGTGAACCGGGGAAAGGTCGAGGCCTACGTTTCGGTGGCGTCGGTGAGCGAGCCGGAGGAGACGGTCGTCGCGAATGTCGACATCATCGGCAGCTATGTAACCGCCCTCAGAGATATCAAGGACGCCCTTGCCGTTTCCGACGATCTCTCGCTGTCTCATCTTCTGAGGATACCCGACGCGTTCACGGTCGTAAAGCGCGAGGAGGACGAGGAACAGGTCTGGGAGGAGGTAAGGATCGCCGCCGAGGAGGCCGTAGCCGCGTTTGTGGATATGCGCAGGACCGAGGGCGAGAAGCTTAAAAGCGATATCCTTATCAAGCTTGATGAGATCGAGGCGAATGTATCAAAGGTCGCCGAGCGCTCACCGCAGGTAACCGAAAAGTACCGCGAGAGGCTTTATGCAAAGCTCAAAGAGCTTTTGGAGGACAGAAACGTCGACGACCAGCGCGTTCTGACCGAGGCGGCGATATTTGCCGACAAGACCGCCGTCGACGAGGAGATAGTAAGGCTGCGCAGCCATATTTCCCAGTATCGCGAGATACTTTCTCAGAACGAACCTATAGGCAAGCGGCTTGATTTTCTTATCCAGGAGTTCAACCGCGAGGTGAATACGATAGGCTCAAAGTGCAACGATCTTGAAATAACCAAGACGGTTCTGGAGATGAAAAACGCCGTCGAGAAGATCCGCGAGCAGATACAGAACATAGAGTGACGCGGGAGGAAATATGAACACGGTAAATATCGGCTATTCATGCTATGTCATGGCGGACAGGATAATCGCCGTAGTCGAGCCGTCAAGTTCGCCCATAAAGCGGCTTATTCAGGATTCGAGGGATAAGGGAACCCTTATCGACGCGACATACGGCAAGAAGACAAAATCGGTCATAGTTACCGACAGCGACCACGTTATACTTTCCTCGCGCGAGCCGGAATATATTCTTAAAACGAAGGGAGATAGCGGCGATGAATAGGGGAACGCTTTATATAATTTCCGCCCCGTCGGGAACCGGAAAGAGCACTATCCTCTCCGAAATACTCCGCGCGGACCCGAACATTCACTTTTCCGTATCGGCGACAACAAGGGCGCCCCGCGAGGGCGAGACCGACGGAGTTGACTACTGTTTTCTTTCAAAAGAACGCTTCAAAGAGCTTATAGATACCGGCGGAATGCTTGAATACGCCGAGTTTTGCGGGAACTTTTACGGAACCCCGAGACAGCCGGTCTATGATAAACTCAACGCCGGCAAGGACGTGATTTTAGAGATAGAGACCGTTGGGGCAAAAAAGGTGATGTCCGCCTGCCCCGAGGCGGTGAGCATATTCATACTTCCGCCGTCTCTTAAAACTTTGAAGGATCGCCTTGTATCCCGCAACACCGACCCCATCGAGGTCATTGAGCGGCGCGTAGCCGAGGCCGAGCGCGAAATAAACCTCGCCCAAAATTACGATTACGTCGTAGTGAACGACGACCTTGACGCCGCCGTAAGCGAGGTAAAATCGGTCATGAAGGCGGCAAAGAAAATGACAAAACTCAACCATGATTTAATAAAAGGAGTGCTTGAAAAATGTTAAGACCATCAGCATCACAGATCCTCAAAAACGGCGAGAGCAACTATTCGCTCGTCATAGCCGTTGCGCACAGGGCGAGGGAGATAATCGACGAAGCCTTTGAAGAAAAGGCGATCATCGATGAAAAGCCGGTAAAAACCGCCGTTGAGCAGTTTGCAAGATCGGAATACAAGCTCATCGAAGACCCCTCGCTCAAAAGAAAATGATAACCTGCGCTAAGGTCGTGCTCTCGGGAACGGCCTACGGCTTTGACATCGAATACACCTACCGCTGCCCGTCAGTTTTGAAGGGCACCCTCCGGGAGGGAATGCGCGTTCTCTGCCCGTTCGGCAGGGGAAACTCAAAGCGGATCGGGCTGGTTACGAGGGTATACGAGCGAGAGGACGAGGAGGGCATAAAGCCGATTTTATCCCTTGTCGACCGCGAACCGCTTATCGGCGAGGAGCAGACCGAGCTGATGTACTGGCTCAAGGAACACACCTTCTGCACCTACTTTGAGGCTTTTCGCACTATGATCCCCTCGGGCTACGCGGTAAGAGTTACCGAGAGCTATGCGCTTTCGGCCCAGTGCCCCACCGCCGAAGACGCCCTTACCCCCGAGGAGAGCGAGCTGTACGCGGCTCTTTCGGAAACTGACACCCAGAAGCGGTTCGATACCGTCGCCTCTATGGCAGACCCCGCGCTTTTGCGCAGCCTTGCCGATAAAGGACTTCTTGAAAGGGCGGACGAGATCCGCCGCCGCGTAGGAGACGAGACGGTATCTATGGTCCGCCTCTCCGACGGTTGGCTCGAAGGTTCGGTACAGCGCAGCTTGACGTCGAGGCAGCGCCAGGTAGAGGAATTTCTGCGCGACAACAGCGCCGCCTCGGTAAAGGAAGTCTGCTACTACCTCGGAGTGACCCGCACCGTTATTTCGGGAATGATTAAATCAGGCGTTTTGAGCGAATATAAGTATGAGGTATTCCGCACGCCGGAGATCTCGGAGCGCGGAGGCAGGGCCGAGGAGCTTGAACTTTCGGACGAACAGCAGGAGGTCTATCTCGGCATATCAAAGCTTATTGAGGCGGAAAAGCCGGCGGGCGCTCTTTTACACGGCGTTACCGGAAGCGGAAAGACGTCGGTATTCATAAAGCTCATACAGTCGGTGCTCGAGCGCGGAAAAACGGCTATACTGCTTGTTCCCGAGATATCTCTGACCCCTCAGCTCGTTGGGAGGTTCAAGGCTGCGTTCGGCGATCTTGTAGCCGTTATACATTCGGCGCTTTCGCTCGGGCAGAGGTTAGATGAATACAAGCGCGCAAAAAACGGCGACGCAAAAATAGTTATAGGGACCCGGAGCGCGGTTTTTGCACCTCTTTCAGATATCGGCATAATAATCATGGACGAGGAGGGCGAGAGCACCTACAAATCCGAATCCTCCCCGAGGTACCACGCCAGAGACGTAGCCATAAAGCGCTGCGGAACGCATTCCTGCGTACTTTTAATGGCCTCGGCCACGCCTTCTCTTGAAAGCTACTACTATGCAAAATCGGGGCGCTACAGCCTTTTTGAGCTTACAAAGCGCTTTAACGACGCTCCCTTGCCAGAAGTCGTCGTCGCCGACATGGGGATAGAAGCTATGTACGGCAACGCCACGCCTTTTTGCGAGGATCTCATTAGGGCGGTGAATGAAAACCTCAGCCGCGGCAAGCAATCTATACTTTTGCTGAACCGCCGCGGGTATAATACCTACGCCGTCTGCGGAGACTGCCGCGGGGCGATAAAATGCCCCAACTGCCTTCTGCCGTTGACATACCACAAACTCAACGGCCGCCTCATGTGCCATGTCTGCGGCTACTCGGTCAAGTTCGACGGCGTCTGCCCCGAATGCAAGAGCGACAACGTAAGGCTGACCGGCGCGGGCACCCAGCTTATCGAGGAAGAGCTTGAAAGCGTATTTTCCGGGGCGAGGGTCTTAAGAGTCGACGCCGATACGACCTCGTCGCGGATACAGTATGAAGAAAAATTCCGCGATTTCGAGCAGGGCAAGTATGATATAATGATAGGCACGCAGATGATAGCAAAGGGGCTTGACTTCCCGAACGTGACCCTTGTAGGCGTTATCTCCCTTGACAGCTCGCTGTTTTCGGGGAGCTACCGCAGCTTTGAACGCACGTTTTCCCTCCTCACTCAGGTAGTGGGCAGGGGAGGCAGGGGCAGCGAACCCGGGCTTGCGTATATCCAGACGTTTTTGCCGGAGCATCACATAATAGAGCTTGCCTCGCGGCAGGATTACAAGGAATTTTACGCCCAGGAGATAGCCCTGCGCCGCGAGCTTATATACCCGCCTTTTTGCGATATATGTTCGCTGACCTTTTCGTCCTCGCTTGAATCGGACGCGATAAGGGCGGCCAACAGTTTTGTTGATCTTATGCGGGATAAGCTTGAAACAATGGAAAAAAAGTTCCCGCTGAGGGTTTTGGGGCCGGCAAAAAGCGGCCAGGGCAGGGCAAACCGCCGCTACAGGTGGGCGCTGACCTTAAAATGCCGCAATTCCCCGCAGTTCCGCGCTTTCATCTCGGAGCTTTTGATAGCCGCTTCAAAGGACAAGCGCTTTGCAAATACAAGGATAACCCCGGACATCAACCCGGAGAGTATATAAACCGAAAGGATATGTAAATAAATGGCACTCAGAAAAATTGTTACCGATTCCGACCCGGTTCTTTTAAAGAAATGCAAGCCGGTCGAAAAGTTTGATTCCCGCCTCCACGAGCTTTTAAACGACATGGCCGAAACCATGTATAAAGCCGAGGGGCTCGGGCTTGCCGCGCCGCAGG
>CANRHA010000130.1 GCA_947630315.1 uncultured Clostridia bacterium | reverse complement strand
AAAAGCTAATAGTCCAAAAAATTGTACTCATAAAAACCACAACAAAACCACAACAGGCAGAAAAAAACAGGTAATTTTAAGTTGCAACAAGATACAACAGGTAATAAAAGGAAAATCCCGCAAACCCTTTTGTTATCGGCTTAAATGGCAACAAATTGCAACAAATAAGAGTACAAAAAATCGGACTTCAGATAGTTGGTAAGGATGAGGTCCCCGGTCCGAATCCGGGTATCAGCTCCATGGCTCCCGAGGCAAAAGCTTCGGGAGTCTTTTTTGACTCAAAAGGAGGGTTTATATGTCGCACAGTCAGGAATACGCCGACCTCAAAAAATGGTACGACGAAACGGCAGGCGAGCGCTGCGAGGATATGACCTCGTTTTTTGACGCCCGCATATCCGGCTACGAGGAACACATGAGCTTTTGGAGCGAGCACTACAGTCGAATCGCCGAGCTTATCCCCGAGAACGCAGCGAATCTTCTTGATCTTGGCTGCGGCACAGGGCTTGAACTTGACCGAATTTTTGAGCGCTTTAAGGATATCCGCGTAACCGCTATCGATCTTACCGAAAGTATGCTTGAAAAGCTCAGGGAAAAGCACGGCGGAAAAAATCTTGAAACGGTAAATGGCGATTACTTTCTCTATGATTTCGGCGAAAACGTTTACGACGTCGCCGTGTCGGTGGAGTCCTTGCATCATTTTACCGCAGATAAAAAGGCCGGGCTGTTTAAGAAGATATGCCGAGCGTTGAAGCCGGGCGGGATTTATATCGAGTGCGACTACATAGTCGAGCACCCCGAAACGGAGGAACTTGCATTTTCGGAATGTAAGCGGCGCAGGGAGCGCGACGGTATCCCCGAGGGGCAGTACGTTCATTTTGACACGCCGCTGACCCTTGAACACGAGCTTGAAGCTATGCGCGCGGGAGGATTTGGCGAGCCCGCCCTCGTTGAAAACCTAAAGGGCACGCCGATCATAATTGCAAAAAAGCGGGGAGGGTAAAATGAAGATATCCGTAATGGGCTACAGCGGGTCGGGGAAATCTACCCTTGCAAGGCGCTTGGGCGAGCTTTACGGCGCCGAGGTTTTACATTTTGACGCCATACATTGGCTGCCCGGCTGGGTAGAAAATTCCCCTGAGGAAAAGCTCAGGCTGACCCGCGAATTTCTCGATGCTCACGACTCGTGGGTCATCGACGGAAACTACAGCAAGTACCTTATGGAGCGCAGGACCGAAGAATCCGACAAAATAATCCTGCTGCTTTTCGGAAGGTTTTCCTGTCTTTTCAGGGTAGTCAAGAGATACTTCACCTACCGCAACTCCACCCGCCCGGACATGGGCAATGGCTGCAACGAAAAGCTTGATTTTGAGTTTATTAAGTGGGTGCTTTTTGAGGGCAGAACAAAGCGCGCAAGGCAGAGGTATAAAAACATCATCGAAAAATACCCCGAAAAGACCGCGGTTATAAAAAATCAAAGACAGCTCGATAAATTTTACAGAATGAATAAATTAGGCGCCCCATGATCAGGAGCGCCGTTTTTTACCTGTCCGAAAATTCCTTTTCGTATTTTCCGTAGATCTCCGGGCGGAAGCCGCGCTCGAAAAAGTCGGGCATGTTTTCTTTAAGCGCCGATATGAGCGCCACGGCGGTTTTGCGGTATAATTCCGCTTTGTCGGCTTCTCCGCTTTCTACGGCTCTTTTCCGCATTATTGAGAGCATATCTATTGCGGAATCGAAGTCAAGCTCGAACTGGCCGTCGGCGGCGTTGAAAGATTTTTCACCCGTCAGCAGTTCCGCCACAAGCTCAAGCTTTGTAAAATATATCTCCGGGATCTTTTCAAGCGTCTCCTCACACAGCGCAAGCTCGCCCTTTGAGGCGTAAATTTCCGCAAGTATGCGCAGGGCGTCATATTTTACCGCGTCGTCCGAGGTCGACTCAATAAGGCTGCGGCAGATTATCACCGCCTCGTCGTTTCGCTCGGGGTATCTTAATGTGTATAAAAGATTGTTTAGCAGAATATCGTTCCCCGGGAACTGCTTAAGCCCCTCGCGTACGATCTTTTCGGCGTCCTCGGGCCTGTCGTTTCTTATCTCGGCGGCTTTGGTGACTATCTCCTCGATCTTTGCCTCGGTCTTTAACCTGTCATAGTCAAAAAGCTCGTCTGTCGATACCCCAAAGAAGGCGGCGATCGCCGGGATAAGGGTCACGTCCGGTAGGGTAGCGCCTGTCTCCCATTTGCTTACCGCCTGAAAGCTCACGCTGAGCGCCTCTGCCAAAACCTCCTGGGAGATGTCTTTAAGCTTGCGGAGTTCCCGTATTTTTGCACCTAAATTTGTCATATTTAAACCTCTTAAAAATTATTTCACCGGTGATGTTTTAAGTATATCACGCCGTCGCGTAATGTAAATAACCAGTTGTTAGAGAATTTTTCTAACGGGGGTTGAAATTTGCGGCGGCTCTTTTCGAGCGGGATATACCTGTTTCCGGCGCGGCGTTTTTGTTTTATGCGTTTCATGGCGAATCTCCTGAAAATTATTTATCATCGGTGATACTTTTATTATTTCACACCGACAAATAAAGTAAATAACCTGTTGTTTTAGAATTTTTCCACCGCTGATTGAACAAAAAAGCGCTCCCGGTTATGGGAACGCTAAATTTATTTTTGTCAGATCTTCTCAACCGGAAGCCAGACTTCGATGTACCTCTTGTTTTTGACTTCTTCGTTTTCCTTTTCGTCGTCCGACCAGTACCAGTGGGTTATTTCAAGCTCTGGCGCCCGGCGCAGCTGATAGCCGAGGTTCGGCAGAAGCTCAGAGACCATATTTTTTCTCAGATCAAGAAAAACCTCCGTCGGGTATTCCGTTCTCTCTGTCTCGCATACGATATATGTTCCTGCGGGAACGGCGAGGTTTTTGTATTTTTTAACGCCCTCCTCGCCGAAGTCGTCCGTAAGATTTTTGCGGGTCCTGTCCGAAAGAAACGCTCCGATATAGCAGTCAAAGCCGTCGTCCGCGCAGTTGTCTACTGCAAGAACGCTCGTCTCGTAATCCCTGGATAACCACTGCAAAGCGTACTGATTTTCGCGGGTCGAGACGTAAAATTCCGCCTCCTGATCTTCGCGCTCGCCGGGGTTGCCCGAGAAGCGCCGCATAATTCCCGTCATCACCGTTTCAGGTCTTTCAACAATTTTGTAATTCATAGTGCTGCCCTCCAAAATAATTTTTATTCTGAGGCGTGAAAATGATTTGAGAGTTCCCCCGCCGCGCGCCTGCGAGGGGAGTATCCCGTGGAAGGCGCGGAATGCTTTTGCAAAGCTGTCGGGGCTGTCGTAGCCGTATTTCAGCGCAACATCGATCACCTTTGCCCTTTTGCTCTGAAGCTCGGTTCCCGCAAGCGTCAGGCGCCTTTGGCGTATATATTCGCCCAAGGTATAACCGCAAAGTATAGAAAATGCGCGTTGAAAATGGTACTCGGAACATAAGCACAGCTTAGCCGCCTCGGCGTAGCTTATTTCGCCGTCAAGGTTGTTCTCAATGTAGTCAAGAGCCTTTTGCATTCCGTCGATCCAATTCATTATCTTCACCTCGGTTATATGGTAGCACAGCTTTAGCGGGAAATCCCGACATTTTTTGCTTTCTTTCAGCGGATATTTACCCGGATATCGCCTTAAACAGCAGGAAAATTATTGCGCATACAATAACTGCCAGAAGCGCCGAGCCTATCGCCAGAAGGACCTTCTGATACAGTCTCTTTCCCTCCTCACGGGCCTTTTCTATCTCGCTGAGGCTTTTGCCGTCCAGAAACGCCGATATCTCTTTAAAGGTCTGAATGTCGTACTTTTTCTTGTACTTCTCAATTTTTACGGCGAAGTACATCGTCGCAGCGAAAACCGCCAAATACGCCGCTATGCCCCACCAGCCAAAGAAGTGCGCGAGGGGAATAGGGGTTATCAGCATGATTACAAATAAAACCGTCAGAATAACGCTGTTGCGCATAAACTGAGTGTACTCCTGCCCATCGATGTGTCTTTTCATTTCGTTAAGGTCTCCTTTGATCAAAGCGTCAAGTGACGTTTCAAAAACCTCGCTCAGAAGTACAAGGCTTTTTATGTCGGGGTATGTTTTTTCATTCTCCCAGTTCGAGACAGTTTGCCGGGAGACATAAATTTTCTCCGCAAGCTCGTCCTGAGACAGCCCCTTCTCGATTCTTAGCCTTTTTATCTGATCTGCAATTTTCATTCAAAACGCCTCCCTGCGCTTTTAATCTACCTTACCTCGCCGAAAATGTAAATCAAAAGTCTTTGACATGCCTTATTCAGCGGCGTCAAAGACTTTTTACGGTTCATTTTATCGGGTGTCTGATCACTGTTTTCAGCTTTTCGGGCGCACATTTGCGCGGGTCGCTCAGATATATCTCCTCATAAGCTTTTCAAGCCTTTCGGCAATAGCGCTCAGGAACTCCTCAGAGTTGACCGCCTTTTTGTTCGGAAGATTTGAAATCGCCGCCATGTCGCCGGTCATTATTCCGTCCTCCATGGTCTCTATCGACGCCTTTTCAAGGTTGTCTGCGTATTTCATAAGCTCGGGTATGCCGTCGAGCTCGCCGCGCTTTCTTAAGGCTCCGCTCCATGCGAAAATGGTCGCTATCGGGTTGGTCGAGGTCTTTTCGCCTTTGAGCCATTTGTAGTAGTGGCGCGTAACGGTCCCGTGGGCGGCTTCATATTCATAGTTGCCGTCGGGAGATACGAGCACCGAGGTCATCAGCCCCAAAGAGCCGTAGGCGGTTGCGAGCATATCGCTCATAACGTCGCCGTCATAGTTTTTACATGCCCAGATGAACCCGCCGCTGCTCTTTATGACCCTTGCGACGGCGTCGTCGATAAGGGTGTAGAAGTATTCAATGCCAGCGGCCTCGAACTTTTCCTTATACTCGTTTTCGTATATCTCCGCGAAGATGTCTTTAAAGCGGTGGTCATATGTTTTGGAGATGGTGTCTTTCGCCGCGAACCAGAGCGATTCCTTGGCGTCAAGGGCAAAGTTGAAGCAGGAGCGCGCAAAGCTCGCTATAGAGCTGTCGAGGTTATGTACGCCCTGAATGATCCCGTCAGAAGCGGCAAAATCATGAATAAGCGCGCGGGTCTCTTTTCCGTCCTTATCGGTAACTACAAGCTCGGCCTTTGAGCCTTTGGGAACCTTAAGCTCGGTGTTTTTATAGATGTCTCCGTAGGCGTGACGGGCGATTGTAATAGGCTTTGTCCATGACGGGATAAAGGGGGTGA
>CANRHA010000129.1 GCA_947630315.1 uncultured Clostridia bacterium | reverse complement strand
GGCAGAATGTCGCACATCGTCACCCTCTCGGCCCCTACCATCTTTGCCGCGTATATGCCTACTATCCCGCAGCCGCAGCCTAAATCCAGAACCCTGTCGCCGTCGTTCAATCCACAGTTTGAGAGCATCAAAAGCGTACCCGCGTCGGCGCCGGAGGGCGAAAATATCCCCGGCAGGGTTTCAAGCGTAAGCTCGGTTCCGCAAATATTTACACTGTACATATTTAACCTCATAAAAAAGCGGAGGGGCCTCGTTAAGCTCCTCCGCAAATTTTTTACATTACCGCGCTCGCGTCGACATAGAAGGTGCGCGGGCCGTCGTTCTTTTTAGGCTCGGCCTTGGGGGCAAGCCTTGAGGCGAAGAACTTGGTTGCAACCTGCGGGAAGAGCGCGTAGCTTAAAACGTCCTCCTCCGAGCCGTTAAAGCCCGGAACGTTCTTGCATTCCTCGCGGTACTTGTCAAGCTCAGGCTCTAAGAGGTCTGCCGGGCGGCAGGTTATTACCTCCTCGTCGCCTATCGCCTTTTTGCGGACTTCCTCGTTCACCTCTCCGGGGAGCCTGCCGTATTCGCCGCGCAAAAGCGCCTTCGATTCCTTGGTGAAGACCTTGTACCTCTCGCCCGAAAGAACGTTTAAAACCGCCTGAGAGCCTACTATCTGGCTCGTCGGGGTGACGAGCGGCGGGTAGCCGAAATCTTTTCTTACGTTGGGCACCTCGGCGAGAACTTCGTAGTATTTGTCCTCGGCGTTGGCCTGCTTAAGCTGGCTGATGAGGTTCGAGAGCATTCCGCCCGGAACCTGATACATAAGCGTTTTGGTGTCGACGTTTAATACCTTCGGATCGAGGATACCCTCGGCTTTGAGCTTATTGGCGACGTTTCTGAAGTGCGCGGCGACGTCCGAAAGCGCCGCAAGGTCAAGCCCGGTATCCCTGTCGGTTCCGGCAACGGTAGCTACGAGCGATTCGGTAGCCGGCTGGCTCGTTCCGTTTGCCAAAGGCGAAAGCGCGGTGTCGACAATATCTACCCCCGCCTCGGCGGCCTTAAGGTAAACCATGTCGCCGGTGCCGGTGGTGTTGTGGGTGTGAAGGTGTATCGGAATGTTCACGGCCTTTTTGAGCTTTGATACAAGCGAGGCCGCGTCATAGGGCAGAAGCAGGTTCGCCATATCCTTTATGCATATGGTGTCGGCGCCCATCTCCTCAAGCTCCTTTGCGAGCTTTACAAAGTACTCCTCGTCATGCACCGGGCTGGTGGTGTAGCTCAGCGCCGCCTCGCATATTCCGCCGTACTTCTTTGTCGCGGTGATGGCGGCTCTAAGGTTTCTGGTGTCGTTGAGAGCGTCGAAGATCCTTATAACGTCGATTCCGTTTTCGATGGATTTTTTTACGAACGCGTCGACAACGTCGTCGGCGTAGTGCTTATATCCCAATATGTTCTGGCCGCGGAAAAGCATCTGAAGCTTTGTGTTCGGCATCGCCTTTTTGAGCGCTCTGAGTCTCTCCCACGGGTCTTCGTTCAAAAATCTCATGCAAGAATCGAACGTTGCGCCGCCCCAGCACTCCAACGACCAGTACCCTATTTTATCGAGCCTTTCGCAGGCCGGGAGCATATCCTCAAGGCGCATTCTTGTCGCCGCCTGAGACTGGTGGGCGTCTCTTAAAATCGTATCCGTTATCTTAAGGGGATTCTTAGCCATAATTTCCTCCTAACAGTTTAGCCCAGCAGGGAGATAAGCACTCCCGCGGCTATAGCCGAGCCGATAACTCCGGCAACGTTCGGGCCCATAGCGTGCATAAGCAGGAAGTTTCCGGGGTTCTCCTGCTGGCCTACCTTCTGAGAGATCCTTGCGGCCATAGGTACCGCCGAAACGCCTGCGGAACCGATGAGCGGGTTGATTTTTTCCTTTAAGAACAGGTTCATGAACTTCGCCAAAAGCAGTCCGCCGGCGGTGCCCATCGAGAACGCGACTATGCCCATCAGGATTATTCCGAGGGTGCGCCATGTAAGGAAGGTAGCGGCGGTGGCGGTAGCGCCTACCGATACGCCTAAGAAGATGGTCACAATGTTCATAAGCTCGTTCTGAGCGGTCTTGGAAAGTCTGTCGCACACGCCCGATTCCTTCATTAAGTTGCCGAGCATCAGCGAACCGATGAGCGGGCCCGCGGATGGAACCAAAAGCGTTACGAAAACGGTAACTACTATCGGGAAGATTATCTTCTCGGTCTTAGAGACGGGTCTTAACTGCTTCATAACTATCGAGCGCTCTTTTTTGGTGGTGAGCGCCTTCATTATGGGCGGCTGAATTACGCCTATAAGCGCCATGTACGAGTAAGCGGCAACGGCTATAGGTCCTAAAAGCTCCGCCGCAAGTATCATAGTCGTGTAGATTGCCGTAGGGCCGTCGGCGCCGCCGATTATTCCTATCGAGCCGGCCTGCTGAGGGGTAAAGCCCAAAAAGTTAGCGGCGATGTAGGTGATGAATATGCCGAGCTGAGCGGCAGCGCCCAAAAGCATCGACTTGGGGTTTGCGATAAGCGGGCCGAAGTCGGTCATAGCGCCTACGCCGACAAATATCAGGCAGGGGTAAATTCCGAGCTTTACGCCGAGGTATAATACGTCAAGAAGCCCGGGGGAGATGGTGTCTCCGACGCTTAAGCCCTCGGCAAGATAGGCCGAGGAACCGGCGGAGAGATCGTTCAGAAATTCCTGAGTTACTCCCGCGCCGCCGAACAGATCCCAATGGACATGGCCGCCGGCGAACAGCACCTCGTGGAACATATCCGCGCCGGGGAGGTTTGTCAGAAGCATACCGAAGGCGATCGGCAGCAAAAGAAGCGGTTCAAACTTCTTTACGATCGCAAGGTAAAGCAGCACAAAGGATATCGCAAGCATTACAAGCACCTTCGGGTCGGAGCCGATAAGCGCGAAGCCCGTGCTCTTTATAAAATCAATAATTGCGTTCATCTTGCACCTCTTCCGCCCGTCACTCTATGGTGCAGAGAACGTCTCCGCTCGCGACGGTCGAGCCTTTCTGTACCGAGACGGACGTAACCTTGCCGGCCTTGGGAGCCATAATTTCGTTTTCCATCTTCATAGCCTCAAGGACCATTAAAACGTCGCCCGATTTAACGCTCTGACCTGCGGCTACGTTTACCGAAAGAATGTTTCCGGGCATAGGCGCCGTGACTTTTTCGCCCGAGCCGGGGGCTGAGGGCGCCGACGGGGCGGCAGCGGCGGGAGCGGGAGCAGATTTGACTTCCGAGGCCGCTATTTCTTCAATGGCGACTTCATATACTGTTCCGTTTACATTGACGCGATAGTTTTTCATTGATGTTTCCTCCAAAATAATTTTAAGATACCTTGCGGATAGATTTGATTCTTATAGCCTCTGCACTCTCGCCGAGTTCCTCTGCGATCACGGCGGAAACGACCGCTATAAGCTCGCCCTTGTTTATTTCGGGCACCGCGGCTTCATTAACGGGGGCGGCGGGGGTTGGCTCCGCGGCTGGCTTTTTGCCTTCGATAAGCTTTATTATTGCGCCCATAGCGTAGCAGATCGCTATGATGCAGATAAGCCCGAAGAAAACCGTGCCGAGTCCCATTAAGATGACAAGGCCCATAGAGGGATCTCCAGTAGACATAAATCAGCCTCCAATCTTTCTCGGATTATTTTAAATCCAAATTATAGACATATTATCACAAATAGCCGCGGATTTCAATAGGCAAAATGACGGCTTTATATTGACACAAAAAAATAATTTCGGTAATCTTTCAAAAAACTGTGGAAATCCGGCCCGAGATGTGATATACTGTAATGAAACTTTTTCAGCTTGCGGAGGGTTAAACAATGCAGACGGAAGTAAGCGGCATTAAAACCGAATACATAGAAAAAGGCCCGGACGGCGGCGATATAGTTCTTATGCTCCACGGCTGGGGCGCAAAGGCAGCCCTGTTCGAGGGGCTTGCAGATCTTTGCTCAGAAAAATACCTCGTCCTCGCGCCGGATATGCCCGGCTTCGGCGGGACCGAGGAACCCAAAGAGCCTTGGAGCGTAGACGACTACGCCGATTTTATCCTTGAATTTTTAAAGCCCTATTCGCCCCGCTCGGTGATCCTTTTAGGCCACAGCTTCGGCGGCAGGGTGATACTTAAACTCACCGAGCGCAGCCTGCCTTTTGAAATAGGCAAGATAGTCCTGATAGATTCCGCCGGGATAAAGCCTAAGCGCACCCTTAAGCAAAAGATAAGCCTTATAGGCTACAAGGCCGGCAGGAGGATAATGAGCCTTCCGCCGCTCAAAAAGCTGTTTCCCGACGCCGTTGAAAATATGCGCAAAAAGCGCGGCTCCGCCGATTATAACTCCGCGACACCGGTTATGAGGCAGACGCTTGTAAAGGTAGTAAACGAGGACTTAAAACACGCCCTGCCCGGCATAAAGGCGCCCACGCTCCTGATATGGGGCACCGCCGACGCCGCAACGCCGATAAAGGACGCCGAGCTGATGGAAAAGCTTATACCCGACGCGGGGCTTGTTAAAGTTACCGGCGCGGGGCATTACAGCTTTTTGGAGGCTCCCGAGTACGTCGCCCGGGTTTTGGCTTCGTTTTTGAATATAAGGGAGGGATAATATGGAATTTTTCAAGCTGATTTGCGCGATAATCGCGGTCTTTGTATATTTCGCGGCGGCCGCGCTTTCGCTTCGGCGGTTCATTCATATGTTCCAGCTAAACTCCTATAAGCCGAAGGTTCAGAAAAAGTGGCTGAAAGAAAACGCAAAGGGGTTTTATCTTTTAAATCTCGTATCCCTCGCGATAGGATTAGTCTGCGCGGCGGTCTCGGCCGCGCTGCCGATGAGCTCAATCGGGCAGGGGCTTCTGCTTCTTATAATCTCCGCGCCGCTTGCGGTCTGCGCGATATCTAACCGCCCGAAGCCCGCGAAGATCCCTTTAAAATACACCGCCAGAATAAAGCGCCTTATCGCGACGCTCTGTGTTATATATCTTCTTCCGGCGGCGGCGCTTTTTATCCTTTACGATTGGGGCTATACCGTCGTATTCGCGGCGATTTGCGACCTTTGGGTCCTGCTTTCGCCTTGGGCGGTTTTGCTCGCGAACATCATCAACCGCCCGGTCGAGCAGGCGATAAACCGCCACTACATCAACGACGCAAAAAGGATCCTTAAAGAATGCCCGAACCTCACGGTAATAGGCATAACCGGCAGCTTCGGAAAGACATCGGTAAAATACTTTTTAGATGAACTGCTGAGCGTAAAATACAACGT
>CANRHA010000128.1 GCA_947630315.1 uncultured Clostridia bacterium | reverse complement strand
CGGACGACTCGCCCGACTTCTTCCCCGCCGGAATAAGCTCTGAGGCGACCTTCCCGATGTACTGCATAAAGGGCACCTTTGTTCCCGTCGACGACTACGTCGACTACTCGGAAAAGCTCTGGGAGGGAATGGAGGAGGCCGCGGAGTACTTCGCCCTCGGCAAACACCACTTTGCGCTCGTCACCGACGTGACCTTCCGCGACATCTGCCCTTACAACAAGAGAGTTATCGACAGCTGGGGCTTCGACGACCCGATGGAGCTTTACTACAACGACGAATGGACCTGGGATAGGTTCTACGAGATGTGCATGGAGTTCTCGGACGAGGAGGACGACCGCTTCGCTCTCGAGGGTTACACCTTCAACGGCGCTCTCAACCAGGAGGCCACCGGCGCAAAGTTCATCTACAAGGACGACGAGGGAAAATTCTATTCCAACATCGACGACCCGATTTTTGAGGCTGTAAACGATCTGCTTTACAACCTTGTAAAGAACGGCTGCACATACCATGTCGGCAACGACTACTGGGCCGGCAGAAACGACCATCAGGTAGGCGCGGGCGTAAAAGAGGGCAAGACCCTGTTCTACATGTGCCTGTTCACAAGCATTCAGGGCACCGTCGCCGAGATATCCGATGTTTGGGGCGATATTGCCGCAGGCGAGCTTATGTACGTTCCGCTTCCGAGATGGGAGGACGGCGACGGCAACTACTACCTTGCCGCAATACCCACCGGCTACATGATAGTATCCGGCGCAAAGAACCCCGAGGGCGTAGCTCTGTTTGCACAGTGCGAGAGGTTCAAGATAATCGACCCGACGGTAATAAGAATAGACAGAAAACAGCTTGAAGAAGTTTATAAGTGGAACCAGGACATGCTCGACATGTACGACGAGTGCCGCGAGATAGTTCTCAACAACACCACTATGTACTTGAACGGCAACCTTATAGACAACCTCAACGCGGTTTACAACCACTTCCGCGACGACATAGCCCGTTCCGCCAACACCACCTGGGCGCAGCTCAAGGAGCAGTATTCCGACAGCTTCGACTACTACCTCGAGGAGCAGAACAAAATCATAGCGCAGTATATCGAGGAAAATTCGTAAGTTCCTAATAATCAAAACCACCCTGATGTAAAATCGGGGTGGTTTTATTTTTGCGGGATACAAATCGGCGGGGGATATCCCCTGCCCTTTTATTACGGCTGTCTCTCGTCGCCTATAAAGTAGAGCGACAGGGCTTCGGGGCCACAGTGGCAGCCGAATACCGGGCCGATATAACCTATCGTGATGCTTTTGACCTTGTTTTTGAGCATCTGCGCAAGCTCCTCGGCGTCGTCAGGACAGTCGGCGTGGGCGATGTAAACGTTCTGGCTCTTAGGGTTTACCGCGTGCTTTTCAAACGCCTCATAGAGCGCCTTTACCGCGGCTTTGCGTCCCCTTACCTTCCCGGAAATATAAATCTTTCCGTCGTCGCCCACATACAGTATCGGCCTTATTCCCAAAACCGTTCCGGCAATAGCCGTTGCCGCAGATATCCTTCCGCCCTTTTTCAGATACATCAGCGACGGCATCGTGAACGAATGGTATATCTTTAACATCATCTTTTCGGCGTATGCCTTTGCCTCGTCTATCGTTGCGCCGGCGGCCCTCTTTCGCGTTACGAGATCGGCTAAAAGCCCCTGGCCGTTGTTCGCGCATTTGGTGTCTATTATATATATTTTTCTCTCGGGATATTTCTCTCTGAGCTCCTCCGCGGCGGCCTCGGCGTTGTTTACCGACGAACTCAGCCCCGACGTGAACCCCAGCAGCATTATATCCTCGCCGGCTTTCAGGTGCGGCTCAAAAGCCTCGATATAATCGTTTACATTGGCGGCAGCGGTGGTCATCATCTCGCCCTTGCGCTCTAAATCGTAGAAAAACTTCGGGTCCATCTCCTCGTTGGTGTAAGTCTCCCCGTTCCGTATAAGCTTCAGCGGAACAAGGTCAAGCCCGAAGCTTCTGAGCATCTTCGGGGTAAAATCGGCTGACGATTCGACAAAAATTCTGTAGCTCATTTTACGTCTCTCCTTTCAACTTCTTTGACGTTTTTCGGCAGTTTTTGCCCTTATTATATATCATTATCCGGTTGTTTATATTATCTTAGATAAAAAAGCAGATTATTTTGTCACTTTTACGAGAAAAAGTAAAGTTAAATATCACTACATCTAATATATCATATTAGATAGGCGATGTCAATAGATTAGTAAAAAATAATTTTTTATTTTACTTTTTGACAAATTCATCTTGAAATACCGGCAATAACATGGTATACTGTTGTATGTAAGCGGCATATCCGCAAAAATTTAACCGAAAGGACGCCTAAATATGTCTAAAGTAAAGATCATTAACGGCACAACGCTGCCGAATATCCCCTGGCAGGACAGACCCGAGGGCCACAGCCTTCCCGTCTGGCGCTACACCGAAAACCCTATCATCGACCGCAACCCGATCCCCGGAATAGCAAGAATTTTCAACTCCTCTGTAGTACCCTATGAAGACGGCTTTATAGGCGTATTCAGGGCGGAAGCCACCGACGGCGTACCGTTTTTATATCTCGGGCGTTCAAAGGACGGCATTCACTGGGAATACGAAAACGACGTAATACCTATGGTCAACGAAAAGGGCGAGAGCGCCATACCCTTCTACCAGTATGACCCCCGCCTCATAAAAATCGAGGACGAATACTACATCGTCTGGTGCCAGGACTTCTACGGCGCCGCGCTCGGAATCGCCAAGACCAAGGACTTCAAGCACTTTGAAAGAATAGAGAACCCCTTCATTCCGTTCAACCGCAACGGCGTGCTCTTCCCGAGAAAGATAAACGGAATGTACAAGCTTTTAAGCCGTCCTTCCGATTCGGGCCACACCCCCTTCGGCGATATATTCATCTCCGAAAGTCCCGACATGGTTTACTGGGGCAAGCACCGTCACGTCATGGGCCCGTCGGGCAACTGGTGGGAAGGAATGAAGATAGGCGGCGGCGCAAACCCGATCGAGACCACCGAGGGCTGGCTGCTTATATACCACGGCGTTTGCAACACCTGCAACGGCTACGTTTACACTATCGGCGGCGCAATACTCGATATAGACGAGCCTTCTAAGGTCCTGTACCGCTCTAAGAGATATCTTCTCACCCCCGAACAGTGGTATGAGGAGAGGGGCTTTGTTCCCAACGTCACCTTCCCCTGCTCTACCCTCCAGGACGACGCCACCGGCAGGATCGCCCTTTACTACGGCTGCGCCGACAGCTATGTGGGTCTCGCATTTACTACTGTGGACACGCTTGTCGACTACATAAAGGAAAACGACAACGCGGGCTGGAACGACCACGACCTCGGCAGAAGATAAAATAAATTACTACGGAGTTTCTCAAGATGGCACACGACGCTTACGATAAAGAACTGATCGCTCATAAGCTTCTGAGATGGGAAAAGGCCGTTTCGGGGTTCAGGCTCCCGAGCTGGGAGAACATACCCGACATAGGGCTTTATATGGATCAGGTGCTGGTGCTGCTTTCGCAGTATCTCGGGCTTATTTCGCCTCAGGAAAACAAAGACGCCGACGAGGACGGCGACGCTTCGGAGACAAAGATATTCTCCGCCGCCGCCGTGAACAACTACGTCCGGCTGAAGATAATGCCCGCGCCGGTAAAGCGCAAGTATTACCGCGTCCATATCGCCTACCTTATAATAATCTTCACCCTTAAGCAGGCGGTCAGCATAAATATCGTAAAGGAAATGCTCTCGAACGAACTAACCGAGTCGGACATGCGTGAGCTTTACTGCGATTACGCCTTTAAGCATCACGCCGCAACGATCCTCTTTACAAATATCGTGAGAGAGTGCGCAAAAGATGTCTTAAACCCCGAGAAGACCGGCGAAAACCTCGTTTCAAGCTTTGTAATTCAGGAGGCGCTGATAGCCGGGTTCTCAAGGGTACTGACCGAGAAGCTCGTAAATCTTAAAGACCGTTCCAAGGAGGAGGTCCTCGGCTCCGAGGTTCCCCTTCCGGAATGAAAATAACAAAAAAGCGGCGGCGTGGCGCTAAGCCATACCGCCCTTTATTTTGCCGTAAAAAGGCCGCCCGACGATTCAGGCGGCCCGGTTTTTTATCAGTCTTTTGCGTTGAGGTAGGTCCTTACCATCTCCTGCAGCAGCTCGTCGCGGTCGATATGCCTTATAAGACTGCGGGCGTTGTTGTAGGTGGTGATGTAGGTAGGGTCCTCGGAAAGGATATAGCCCACTATCTGATTGACGGGATTATAGCCCTTTTCGTAGAGCGCCTCATAAACGGCGCTGAGCGTTTTCTTTATTTCGTCCTTGCGGTCTTCCTTGACCGAGAAGGTCATCGTATGGTCGTTGAGCATTATTATCCCTCCTTGACAAAGCGGCAAGAGCGCCGCGGAACTGTGTAACAGTTAGTATACATCAAATTCCGCGAAATAACAAGACCCTCTTGAAAGATTTGTAAAAAATCAATAAAATCGCACGGCTATTTTTGTTACAGAGGCGGAAAAACCGCGTATTTTACCTTATTTCCGCGCCTACGGTATCGAGGGCCTTCCTGACCCGCTTCATGGCCGCGTCGGCCTGAGCGTCGGTGAGGGTGCCGTCGGCCGAGCGCATTATGATCGAAAACGCGACCGATTTCTTTCCGCCGGCGATCTGCTCGCCCTTGTAAACATCGAACAGCTTTATTTTTTCAAGAACTCCGCCCACGGCCTCTTTTATGAGCTTTTCAAGAACGGCTACCGGCAGGCCGTCGTCGCATATCAAAGATATATCCCTTGTTGCGGCGGGGTATTTCGGCAGGGGCTTGTAGGTCTTCTCGGACATTTCAAAGTCAAGAAGCTCCTCAACGTTTATCTTCGCGCAGTACACCCTTGTGCCTATCCCGTAGCCTTCGGCTATAGCGGGGTGCATCTCCCCGAGGATAGCTATCGGCTTGCCGTCCTTTGCGGCGACGGCAACTCTGCCGGGGTGGAACATGGTTATTTCATCGAACCCGCAGCCCGCGTCAGCCGCGGTGTATTCGACCTCTTCAAGGCCGATGGAGGAGAAAATTCCCTCGACAACGCCCTTGACGGTGTAGAAATCTGCTCCGCCGCCGTAAATACCTATCGAGAGTCGGTCAGGCTCATAGGGAAGCTTCCCCGGCTCGGTCTGAATATATTCGGTGCCGAGCTCAAACAGGGCGGCCTCGGGGTTGCGGTAGTTGTAGTTCCGCGCCAAAACCTCGCACATAGAGGGCAGGACCGTGGTCCTCATGACCGAGGTG
>CANRHA010000127.1 GCA_947630315.1 uncultured Clostridia bacterium | reverse complement strand
AGGATACCGGCAACTGCGTTATAGCGGCGGCCGAGCGGAACGGCCTTATAATGGTGTGCGTAATATTCGGCGAGCAGGACGAGTTCGAGCGCTTTTCGACCGCAAAGGAGAAGATGAACACCGGCTTTAACGCCTATTCGCTCTGCATTCCCCGGCGTTCCGATATTTACACCGAGCCTGTTTCGGTGTCGGGAGGGGAGGTCACCGAGGTCGAGACGGAACTCAGCGATCTTTCCGATTTTGTCATACGCAAAAGCGCCGAGGATAAGCTTAAGATCACGGTTGAATATTTTGAGGATATAAAGGCGCCGCTTAAAAAGGGCGACGCCGTAGGGCGGGCGGTCTACAGCGCAGACGGCGAGGAGATCTACTCCTGCAAGGTCACGGCGAAGCGTAGCGTGAGAAAAATGAACATTTTTTTGGGGATCTTGCGGGCTTTCAGGGCTATTTTGAGAATGTAGAAGAAAATTTTTCCGAACTCTTGCGAAAAAATCTCAAAAATTCCTTGCAATATCCGGCGGGTCGTGGTAAAATATAGACAACCAATCTGAAAAGAGGGATTTTTATGTCAATTAAGCTTATCACCAAGTATGCAGACAAGTTTGTCGCTCCTCATGAGCTTGAGGCGATCCGTGCGCAGCTCACATGTGCGTACAAGACCCTTGAGGACCGCTCGGGTCCCGGCAACGATTTCCTCGGCTGGGTAGATCTGCCCGTAGACTACGATAAAGACGAATTTGCCCGCATCAAAGCCGCGGCAAAGCGCATTCAGGAGAAGGCCGACATCTTAATAGTGATCGGTATCGGCGGCTCCTATCTCGGCGCAAGGGCGGCTATCGAGCTTCTTCGCAGCCCCTATTACAACAGTCTTAAAAAGAAGACGCCCGATATCTACTTTGTCGGCAACACCATCAGCCCGACCTACTTAAACGAAGTCCTCTCGATCTGCGAGGGCAAGGATATCTGCGTAAACGTCATTTCAAAATCCGGTACCACCACCGAGCCGGCGCTTGCTTTCCGAATCTTCAAGAAGCTTGTCGAGGACAAATACGGCAAGGAGGAGGCCAAGAACCGCATCTTTGCCACCACCGACAAGGCCAAGGGCACCCTTAAGGAACTTTCGGACGCCGAGGGATACGAGACGTTTGTCGTTCCCGACGACGTAGGCGGCAGATATTCCGTCCTGACGGCCGTGGGCCTTCTGCCTATAGCCGCCGCAGGCTGCGACATCGACGCCATAATGGCCGGCGCTCAGGCCGCCCGCGAGGCATATAAGAACGACGACATGAACGATTGCGAGAAGTACGCCGCGATGCGCAACATTCTCTACAGAAAGGGCAAGTCGGTCGAGATGCTCGTAAGCTACGAACCCTGCTTCAATATGATGGCCGAATGGTTCAAACAGCTCTTCGGCGAATCGGAGGGCAAGGACCAGAAGGGAATTTACCCCTCGAGCGCGACTTTCTCTACAGACCTTCACTCCCTCGGCCAGTTCGTTCAGGACGGTTCAAGGATAATGTTCGAGACGGTAGTAGACATCAAGCACACCAAGCAGGATCTGTTTTTGGAGAGCGACCCCGAAAACCTTGACGGCCTCAACTTCCTGACCAACCAGAACATGTCGGTAGTAAACCGCAAGGCTATGGAGGGCACGGTTTTGGCTCATACCGAGGGCGGCGTTCCCAACCTTATAATCGAGGTCGATAAGATCGACGAGTTTAACTTCGGCGAAATGGTATACTTCTTCGAGAAGGCGTGCGCTCTTTCGGGCTACATGCTCGGGGTAAATCCCTTTAACCAGCCCGGAGTTGAAAGCTATAAAAAGAACATGTTCGCGCTTTTGGGCAAGCCCGGTTACGA
This sequence comes from uncultured Clostridia bacterium, assembly GCA_947630315.1. Lineage (GTDB taxonomy): Bacteria > Bacillota > Clostridia > Oscillospirales > Ruminococcaceae > Faeciplasma. The sequence continues at coordinate 3,492 of CANRHA010000127.1, read as the reverse complement.
GGGCGCAAAGGCCGAACTTGAGGCCAAGCTTTCAAAGTAAACAAAGGCTCCAACGGCAGTTGCCGTTTCGGAATAAAAAAGTAAGCCCGTGAGGGCGGAAACGGAGTATTCACATGATCAAACTGATTACAGGCAGAAGAGGTTCCGGAAAGACAAAAATTTTAGTCGACCTCATCAAAGAGGCCGCAGCCAACACCAAGGGCAACGTTGTCTGCATCGAAAAGGCGATGCAGCTTACCTACGACATTCCCTACAGCGTCCGCCTTGTCGACGTCGACAGCTACTCTATCGACAGCTACGATAAGCTCTACGGCTTTATCAGCGGAATGATCGCCGGCAACTACGACATCTCCGAGGTATTTGTCGACGGTATCCTTAAGATCGGCGGAAGAGATTATCAGATGCTTGCAGATTTCTTCGGTATGGTTGAAAAGATAACCTCCGAGATCGAGATCGTCTTTACGGTCTCCGAAGATGTCGAAAATCTCCCCGAAGGCGTTCTTAAATACACCAAGTGAGCAAATTATCTCAAAAAATGTGTTGACAATTCAGTTTGTCGAAGGTATAATATAGTTTGATATTTGAGGTGTAACGTGATTTGGCAGATTAAACGTCTCTTCGAGCGAGTAGGAGACCGGCAGGAAATCGACTGCGCGATCCCTTTGGAGGAATTGAGGGAAGCGCGCGGTTGCGAATCAATTGTGACGCCGATATCTATAAAGGGCCGTATCATAAACCGCGGCGGAATGGTTTCACTCGACTATACCTCCGCGTTTACGGTGAGGCACCTTTGCGACAGATGTCTTGACGAATTTGACCGAGACTACAGCCTGCAATTTGAACATATCCTTACCCGGGAGGAATCTCCCGACGACGGCGATGATGTTTATTACTGCCCCGGCTGCGCTCTCGATCTGAACGAGTTGGCTGTTTCTGACCTTTTGGTCGAACTTCCCACAAAGGTTTTATGCCGCAGCGATTGCCGCGGCCTCTGTCCAAAGTGCGGCAGGAATCTCAATTTAGGAGACTGCGGCTGCACGGAAGAATGACCCGTAGGCGGTCAGATTATCACATTTAGACGAGGAGGTGCTGAAAATGGCAGTACCGAAGAGAAAAGTCTCTAAAGCAAGAAGAGATAAAAGACGCTCCGCCGTCTGGAAGCTCGACGCACCCGCGCTTTCAAGATGCTCCAACTGCGGCGCTCTTACCTCTCCCCATAAAGTATGCTCAAACTGCGGATACTACAAGGGCGTTGAGGTTATTCACAAAGAAGCCTGATCTTCTTCAAAATTCAGAGAAGGAGCAATTCCTTCTCTGTTTTTTTGAGAGCGCAGCGCAAATATGAAAGAGAGGTGCCTTAAAGTGGCGTTGCCGGTAGTAGCCGTTGTCGGAAGGCCGAACGTCGGGAAATCGACGCTTTTCAACAGGCTTATAGGCCAGCGGCTTTCAATTGTAGATAACACCCCCGGTGTCACCCGCGACCGCATATATTCAAAATGCGAGTGGGCGGGGCGCGAGTTCATGCTTGTTGATACGGGCGGAATAGAGCCCAAGACCGACGATAAAATTCTCCTGCAAATGCGCCGTCAGGCCCAGCTTGCGATCGACAGCGCCGCCGTTATTGTTTTTGTCACCGACCTTAAATGCGGCGTCACCGCAAACGATTACGACGTAGCTTCTATGCTCCAGAAGTGCGGCAAGCCGATAGTTTTATGCGTAAATAAATGCGACCGCCCGGGAAACACCGACCCCGATTTCTATGAATTTTACAACCTCGGCCTCGGCGATCCGGTTGAAGTAAGCTCAGTCCACGGCTACGGCACCGGCGATCTTTTAGACAGGGTGGTTGAAAACCTCCCGGAAAGCGGCGATCAGGCCGATTCCGACGACTCGGTAAAGGTTGCGGTAATAGGAAAGCCGAACGTCGGGAAATCCTCCTTAATAAACGCTGTTTCGGGTCAGGAGAGGGTGATCGTCACCGATATTGCCGGAACCACCCGCGACTCTACCGACACTTTGGTCGAAAACTCCTTCGGCCGCTTTACCTTTATAGATACCGCGGGCATCCGCAGAAAATCAAAGGTATATGAAGATATCGAGCACTACAGCGTTCTGCGCTCGTATATGGCGGTAGACAGGGCGGACGTGGCGGTCATAGTAATAGACGCGACGGTAGGCTTTACCGAGCAGGATTCAAAGGTTGCCGGCTACGCCCACGAGCAGGGCAAGGGCTGTATAGTTGCGGTAAATAAGTGGGACGCGATCGACAAAGAGACCAACACGATGGATAAATTCACCAAGGAGCTTAAGGAAAACCTCGGGTTTATGGATTATGTTCCGTTTGTGTATGTATCGGCAAAGACCGGCCAGAGGCTTAATAAGCTGTTTGAGCTTATAAACACGGTCCATGAGAACAACTCGGTGAGAATAAGCACCGGCCGCCTCAACGAGATACTTTCATACGCTACCGAGAGGGTCCAGCCGCCGTCAGACAAAGGCAAGCGCTTAAAGATATACTACATGACCCAGCCGTCGTCAAACCCGCCGACCTTTGTTACCTTTGTAAACTCTATCGATCTGTTCCATTTTTCCTACCGCAGATATCTTGAAAACCAGATACGCGAGGTCTACGGCGGTCTTACGGGCACGCCGATACGGCTTATAGTCCGCGAGAGAGACTCCTCTGACACCAAATAGAAGAAAGGGTGACCTGCTACGGAATATCTTATCCTTTTAATAGTGTTCTGCGCGGCGTATGTTGTCGGCAGCCTTAATTCCGCAATAATAACGACGTATTTGATCAAGCGCAAGGACATACGCAAGTACGGCAGCTTCAACGCCGGGCTTACAAACGTATACCGCTGCTTCGGGGTAAAAACCGCCGCCGCCACCCTTGTTATGGACCTGTTAAAGGGCGCGGTAGTTGTCTTCGGAACAAGGCTTGTAATGCTGCTGCCGATTTTTGACGGCTTCATTCTCGATTCCACCTCGGTTTGTCTTATATCGATGGTTTTTGCCGTTCTCGGGCATTGTTTCCCGGCGTTCTACGGCTTTAAGGGCGGCAAGGGAATACTCATAGGCGGGGTCTGCGCTATGTTTATCGATCCGCCTTCGTTTTTGCTGTCTATCCTTGTTTTTGTTATCGCCGTCGCCGTCACAAAGTATATCTCGGTCGGCTCAATGTCCGCCTGCGCGGCTTTCCCGATATTCACCATGCTCTGGCAGGCGTTTGCAAACCGTTTTTTGGGCGCGTCATATGTAAACATTCACATTCACGGCGTATTGGCCCTCGGGCTGTTCATAATAGGCTTTTTGAGGCATTTCAGCAATATACAGCACCTGTTCAGCGGAGAGGAGAAGAAATTCTACCTTCATAAAAAGGGCGAGGACGAATAGACGGGAAAGGAGCGGCTATGATAAAGATAACTATACTCGGCTCGGGAGGCTGGGGGCTTGCGCTTGCGTGCACCTGCGACCGCCTCGGACATAAGG
>CANRHA010000126.1 GCA_947630315.1 uncultured Clostridia bacterium | reverse complement strand
GCCTTACGACTGACGGATTGTCGCGGTTCACCGCGGTGGAGTAAGGTTACCCTTTTTGCCGGCCGTCTGGGCGCACCTGAGCATTGTCTTAAGCGCGCCCTTCTGTATTTTTTACAATAAAGCGATAAAAAGTAAAGGAGCAAGACCATGAAAAAAGTCGGTATCATCATGGGCAGCGACAGCGATCTGCCTATCCTCAAAAAAACCGCCTCGACCCTTAAGGCGCTGGGAATACCCTACGAGACCCACGTCTACTCGGCGCACAGGACCCCCGCGGAGGCAAAGGACTTTGCCGCATCTGCACGCGAAAACGGCTTCGGGGTACTGATATGCGCTGCGGGAATGGCGGCGCACCTCGCCGGGGCAATAGCGGCAAACACTACCCTGCCCGTTATCGGCATACCCTGTAAATCGAATACGTTAGACGGCATTGACGCCCTTCTGGCGACAGTTATGATGCCCTCGGGAATACCGGTGGCGACTGTAGCTATCGACGGCGGAGTCAATGCCGCGCTTTTAGCTGCGCAGATACTCGCCCTCTCCGAACCCGGACTCGCCGAAAAGCTCGACGAAAAGCGCAGAAAAGACGCCGCTGCTGTCCTCGAAAAGGACGCAGGCATAGCGGCAAGGATAGAAGAATAACGCAACATCATCTATAAATTTCAGGAGGAATCAGAAAATGGAAAAAACCGTTCAGCTTTACGAAGGAAAGGCAAAAAAGGTCTTCGCGACCTCAGACCCCAACTGCGTCATCGTCTCGTATAAGGACGACGCTACCGCCCTCGACGGCCTCAAAAAGGGCACGATAGCCGGCAAGGGCGCTATCAACAACAGAATGTCGAACTACATCATGAAGCTTCTTGAAAAGCACGGCGTACCCACCCACTTTATCGAGGAGCTCAACGACCGCGAAACGGTAGTCAAAAAGGTGTCGATAGTTCCGCTCGAGGTAATTATCAGGAACATCTCGGCCGGCAGCTTTGCAAAGCGCTACGGCGTTGAGGAGGGAATAGTCTTCGCCGAACCCACGATCGAGTTCTCGTACAAGAACGACGACCTCCACGACCCGCTTATAAACGATTACCACGCAGTCGCCCTCGGGCTTGCGACAAAAGAGGAGATCGCCGAGATAAAGGCGATGGCCTTTAAGGTAAACGACGTTATGAAGGAATACTTCAAGGGCCTCGGCGTAACGCTTGTTGATTTCAAGCTTGAATTTGGCAAGACCGCCGACGGCAAAATAGTTCTGGCCGATGAGATCTCGCCCGACACCTGCCGCTTCTGGGATTCTAAGACCAACGAAAAACTCGATAAGGACCGCTTCCGCCGCGACATGGGCGGCGTAGAGGACGCCTATAACGAGATGATGCGCCGGGTATTCGGCGAATAAACCCTTTAATTTTACTGATAAGAGGTTTTTTATGGAAAATTTGATTCATGAAGAATGCGGCGTGTTCGGCGTTTTCGCCCCCGATACTCAGGACGTTGCATCGCTTTGCTACTTCGGTTTGTTTGCTCTGCAGCACCGCGGTCAGGAATCCGCGGGAATAGTTGTAAACGACGACGGCGTTTTTACATACCGCAAGGACACCGGGCTTGTAAGCGAAATATTCACCGCCGAGAACCTTGAAAAGCTCGGCAGCGGAAATATGGCCGTAGGACATGTAAGATACGGCACCACCGGCGGCGGCGAGCGCAGAAACGCTCAGCCGGTAGTGGTGAACCATCTGAAGGGAAACATGGCCTTAGCCCACAACGGAAACCTTGTAAACTCGTATGAACTGCGCACCGAGCTTGAAGAGCAGGGCTCGATATTCCATTCCACCTCGGACACCGAGGTAATAGCCTACGTCATCACCAAGGAACGGCTTCACACCAAAAACATCGAAGACGCCGTGACCGAGGCCATAGGCAGGCTTGAAGGCGCGTTTTCGCTGATAATAATGTCGCCCTCAAAGCTTATTGCCGCCCGCGACCCTCACGGCTTCAGGCCGCTCTGCTACGGCCAGCGCGAGGACGGAACCTATATCGTCGCCTCAGAGACCTGCGCCCTTGACGCCGTGAACGCAAAGTTTATCCGCGACATCGAACCGGGCGAGGTGGTTACCTTCACCAAGGACGGGATAAAGTCGAACCGCGAACACTGTGGCGGGAAAAAGTCCTTCTGCGTGTTCGAGTACCTCTATATCGCGCGGCCGGATTCGATCTGCGAGGGCTGCTCGGTCCATGCCGCAAGGCTTAAAGTCGGCGAGCTTCTGGCCGAGGCGTACCCTATAGACGCAGATATAGTTGTCGGAGTTCCGGACAGCGGAACCGACGCGGCAATAGGATACGCGAGAAGATCGGGCATACCCTACGACATAGGACTGATAAAAAATAAGTACATAGGCAGAACCTTCATAGTTCCGGGCCAGGGCGTGCGCGAGGGAATGGTATCAATTAAGCTCAACGTCGTGCCGTCGGTGGTAAAGGGAAAGAGAGTTATCCTCGTCGACGACTCGATAGTCCGCGGGACCACAAGCGCAAAAATCGTCAAGCGCCTGCGCGAAGGCGGAGCCACCGAGGTACATATGCTCTCGTCCGCGCCTAAATTCCTGAACCCCTGCTACTACGGCGTAGATATCGACTCCCGCGAGACCCTTATTGCGGCAAATCACACCACGGAGGAGATCGCCCAGATAATAGGCGCGGATTCTGTGAACTTTTTAAGCATTGAAGATGTAAAAAAGATAGCCGGAACCGACGGAACAGGATTCTGCTACGCCTGTTTCGACGGCCTTTACCCCACCAAGCCCCCCACAAAGGCTGAAAAGAGCCGCTTTGAAAGAAAGATAAGCACCAACCCGAAGTTTTCTAAAAATAACAAGTGAGGTAACTTATGGAAAAGAGTTTTTCTGAAAGCTACAAGAGCGCGGGGGTGGACATCACCGCGGGATACCGTTCGGTAGAGCTTATGAAGGCCGATATAAAGCGCACCGCCACCGGCGGCGAGGTATCGGGAATAGGCGGGTTCGGTGGGCTGTTCATGCCCGACCTCAGCGGGATAAAGGAGCCTGTTTTAGTCAGCGGAACCGACGGCGTAGGCACAAAGCTTGCAATAGCCATGATGCTTGACAGGCACGACACGATCGGAATAGACTGCGTGGCGATGTGCGTGAACGATATAATCTGCTGCGGGGCAAAGCCGCTGTTCTTCCTCGATTATATCGCCTGCGGAAAGAACGTTCCCGAAAAGATAGCCGCTATAGTAAAGGGCGTCTGCGACGGCTGCATTATGGCGGGCTGCTCGCTTATAGGCGGCGAGACCGCCGAACACCCCGGAATGATGCCCGAGGACGACTACGACCTCGCCGGCTACTGCACCGGCATAGTCGACCGCTCGAAGATAATCGACAACAATACCATGAACGCGGGCGACATAATTATAGCGCTGCCCTCATCGGGGGTACATTCAAACGGCTTCTCGCTTGTGCGCAAGGCTCTCGACATCAAAAACGCCGACCTCACCTCCCCTGTTGACGAGCTCGGCGGCCGCAGCCTCGGCGAAGCGCTTTTGGAGCCGACAAGGATATATGTAAAACCGGTCCTGGCGCTTTTAAATGAAGTTGACGTCAAGGGTATTTCACACATAACCGGCGGCGGATTCTATGAGAATATCCCCCGCAGCATTCCCGACGGCCTTTGCGCCAAGATCAGAAAATCATCTCTTAAAATACCGCCTATATTTGACATGATCCAACGCGCCGGAAACATTCCCGAGAGGGATATGTTCAACACCTACAACATGGGCGTGGGAATGAGCATAGTCGTTCCCGCCGAAAGCGCAGAACGCGCGCTTGAAATCCTCAAGGAAAACGGCGAGAACGCATACATAATCGGCGAGATAATCAAAAACGAAGACAAGATAATCATCGAATAAGCGAGGTTTATATGGCCGAAAAGATAAAAATCGCCGTTTTGGTATCGGGCGGAGGAACCAACCTCCAGGCCCTCATAGACGCTCAGGAGAGCGGAATACTCGTAAGCGGCAGGATAGTTGCGGTAATATCTTCAAAGCCGGGGGCGTATGCCCTTGAACGCGCAAAAAAGGCCGGCATAGACGCCGTTACCGTATCGAGAAAGGACTGCCGCGACCTTAAAGAGTTTGAAAGCGGCATTGTAAACGCTATCGAATCGCACGGCGCAGAGGTAATAATACTTGCGGGGTTTATGTCTATTCTCTCTGAGGATTTCACCGGGCGCTACTCGAACCGCATCATTAACGTTCACCCGGCGCTTATACCGTCCTTCTGCGGGAAGGGCTACTACGGGCTGAAAGTGCATGAAGAAGCGCTTAAAAAGGGCGTAAAGGTCTCGGGCGCAACGGTACACCTCGTCAATGAAATTTGCGACGGCGGAGAAATATTGGCCCAGCGGGCGGTAGACGTTCACGACGGCGACACTCCCGAGACCCTGCAAAAAAGGATAATGGAGCAGGCGGAGTGGAAGCTTTTGCCCGAGGCCGCCGAAAAGCTCTGCCGCAGGATACTGAACGAACAAAAGCCCGAAACGCCGAGCTTTACCCTCAGAAAATGGGAGCTTTCGGACGCCGGGGAACTTGCCGGAATTATCGGGAAGATCGACCGAAAATACCTCACCGGGCGCATACCCGACCCGTATACCGAAAAGGACGCCGAACGGTTCATAACAGAAATGGCGCAAAAGGGCGAAGCCGAAAATACCGGGATCTTTTACGGGATCGTCGTCGACGGCAAGGCGGCCGGAAATATCTCGGTGGAAAAAAGCGGCGATCTGCGCTCGGGCGTAGGAGTTATCGGCTACTGCCTGATACCCGAATTTTACGGCCGGGGCATAATGACCGAGGCGGTTAAGATGATATGCGCCGAGGCGTTTGAAAAGCTTGACATTTCACGAATCGAGGGAACGATTTTCGAGCCGAATATAGGCTCGCGGAGAGTCCTTGAAAAGGCGGGATTCGAGCTTGAAGGCGTATTAAAAGACGCGTTTTATAAGTATGGAAAGCTTTATAACGAATACGTCTACGGACTGACGAAAGGAGATCAAAATGGACATCTATAAGATCAACACCATAACCGAGCTTACCCGCGACCCGTACGTCGGGCGTGGAATTATAGCCGGGCTTTCAGAGGACGGAAAGAGCGCCGTTGCCGCGTACTTTATAATGGGCAGATCGGCAAACAGCCGCAACAGAATATTTGCCGAGCACGACGGCGCGGTTTACACCGAACCTTTTGACGCTTCAAAGGTAGAGGACCCGAGCCTTATAATTTACGCCGCGCTCAGAACGATAGGCAAAAAGCTCATTGTGACCAACGGCGACCAGACCGACACCATAGTCGAGGGCATACGCCTCGGGAGCGACTTTTCGGGAGCTTTACGGACCCGCGAATTTGAGCCCGACGCTCCGAACCTCACCCCGAGAATTTCGGCAGAGCTTGACTTCTCCGACGGCTTCGGGTATAAGATGTCGATATTAAAGAGCGAGGACG
>CANRHA010000125.1 GCA_947630315.1 uncultured Clostridia bacterium | reverse complement strand
GCGCGCCCGGGGAGATTCGAACTCACGACCTACCGGTTCGTAGCCGGGCACTCTATCCACTGAGCTACGGGCGCATCCACAAGTAGGTATGTTACCACAAAACTTCGCGGTTGTCAAGCGCTCGGGGAAAAATTTTTTCGGTTATCTTATATCCTCCCCCGCCTCCAGCTCGGGCACGGCCGAAAACTTTTTGCTTTAATGCGATCATTTTGGCTACTTTCCCATTATTTTATCTATTGCAAAATTCGCGGCAGTCTGCTATAATAAGTCAACACGGATATTCAGACATCAGACTTGATAATAAAATAAAGAGGTAATTTCACTATGTCCGAAAAATTTACTTTCATGACCCTGCCCTGCGTTGCAACGCGTGACGTAGTCGTCCTGCCGGATATGTCTATTCGCTTCGACGTCTCGCGGGAACGCTCTTTGGTATCGGTGGGCGCAGCCCTTGCAAGCGACAGGCTGGTCTTTCTGACCGCTCAGAGAGACGTAAACGTTTCAGACCCCGGGTTTGACGACGTTTACCGCATAGGCACCGTCTGCGAGATACAGCAGGTAGTAAAGAGCGCCGACGGCATTTCACGCGTCAGGGTAGACGGCCTTTACAAGGCGAAGCTCATAGACTTCAACACCGACAGCGAAGGGATCATAGCCGTCGTCCGCCCGATGAAGACCTTTTCACGCGATCGCGCAACCGACGAGGAGATCCGCGCGCTTATGAGGGCGCTTCAGGACGCTTTTCACTCCTACACGCAGGTCGTTCCGAGAATGCCCGACGAGATGAAAAACTCGGTGGACGGCGCAAAATCGCCCGAAGATCTCTATCAGGTGCTCGCGTTTAACATAATCATGCCCGCCGAAAACAGACAGCAGGTACTCGAGGCCCCCGCCCTCAGCGATAAGCTTGCGGTCCTTCTGTCTATAATTGTAAAAGAGACTCAGATACTCGCCCTCGAAAAGGATATACATATGAAGGTCGGCGAGGCGATAGACCGCGGCCAGCGCGAATACTACCTGCGTGAGGAGATGAGGGTAATACGCGAGGAGCTCGGCGAGGAGGAATACCCCGAAGACGAGAGCTACCAGTATCTTGAAAAAATCGCAAAGCTGGGGCTTCCCGAGCAGGGCGTTGAAAAGCTTGTGGGCGAGGCCAACAGGCTTGCAAAAATGCCCTACGGCTCACAGGAAGCCGCGGTTATCCGCAGCTACCTCGACACCGTTTTGGAGCTTCCCTGGACGGTCAAAACCGAGGATAAGCCCGATATAGGCAGAGTAAAGGCGCAGCTTGACAAGGACCACTACGGGCTTGACAAGGTAAAGGAGCGCATTCTTGAACTTATTGCCGTAAGAAACCTCGTGCCCGACGTAAAAGGCCAGATAATCTGCCTTGTAGGCCCTCCGGGCGTCGGAAAGACATCGATAGGAAAATCGATAGCAAAGGCCCTCGGCAGAAAATATGCAAGGGTATCCCTCGGCGGGATAAGAGACGAATCGGACATAAGAGGTCACAGAAAAACCTACATAGGCTCGATGCCGGGAAGGATAATCACCGCGATCAAACAGGCCGGCTCCTCAAACCCGATGATACTTCTTGACGAAATAGATAAGATGTCAAACGACTTTAGGGGCGACCCCTCGAGCGCGATGCTTGAAGTTTTGGACAGCGAACAGAACAAGGAGTTCAGGGATCACTATATAGAGATACCCTTCGACCTCTCGGACGTTTTGTTCGTAACCACCGCAAATACGCTTGACACCATAGCTCCCCCGCTTCTTGACAGAATGGACGTTATAGAGCTTCCGAGCTACACCCGCGAGGAAAAGTTCGAGATCGCAAAGCGCCACCTGGTTCCGAAACAGCTTAAGGCCAACGGCCTGAACGGAAATATGCTCCGCTTCACCGACGCAGGACTGTACGAGATGATCGACTACTACACCCGCGAGGCGGGCGTAAGAACGCTTGAAAGAAACATCGCCTCTATCTGCCGCAAGGCCGCAAAGGAGATAGTTTCAAAAGAAGCCCAGAGAGTCACCGTTACTCCCGAGGCGGTTGAAAAGTTCCTCGGCGTAAGAAAGTTTTTGGGCGATCTAAAATCGGAAAAGCCCCAGGTCGGCGAGGTAAACGGCCTTGCATGGACATCTGTCGGCGGAACGCTCATGCCGCTTGAAGTGCTCTCGGTAGACGGCAAGGGCGCGGTAGAACTCACCGGCTCCCTCGGCGACGTTATGAAGGAAAGCGCAAAAATAGCCGTGACCTACGCGCGCAGCGTCGCGGAAAAGTACGGCATAGACAAGGAATTTTATTCCAAAAAGGATATTCACATCCACGCGCCGGAGGGCGCAGTTCCCAAAGACGGCCCTTCGGCAGGCGTCACGCTTGCCACCGGGATAATCTCGGAGCTTTCGGGAATACCCGTGCGCTCCGACGTAGCCATGACCGGGGAGATCACCCTCAGAGGCCGAGTCCTGGCGATAGGCGGACTGCGCGAAAAGACAATGGCTGCATACAAGGCGGGAATCAAAACCGTGATCATACCTAAGGCCAACAAGGCTGATCTTGAAGAAGTCGACGGCAAGGTAAAGGAAAATGTTGATTTTATACTCGCCGATACCGTTGAAGACGTTCTTAACGCTGCCCTTGAAAGGCAGCCCGAGGACAAAAAAGCCGTTCCGCCGCCGGAGTTCAAAAAGACGAGCCGCAGAGTCGGGGCGAGAAGCTGATGAACTTTCAGAACGCAAAATTCAAAGCCTCATACGGCACATATAAACAGATCCCCCGCCCCGAAAAGCCGGAGATAGTCTTTGCGGGAAGATCGAACGTCGGCAAATCCTCGCTTATAAACCGCCTGTTCGGCAGAAAAAACCTCGCGAGGGTGAGCTCACAGCCCGGAAAGACCGCGACTATAAACTTCTATGAGCTTGAAAACCTTATTTTTGCCGATCTGCCCGGGTACGGCTACGCTAAGGTGTCAAAAAGCGAAAAGGGCCGCTGGAGCGAGCTTATAGGCGGGTATCTCGGCGACGGCGAACGCGACCTTGCGCTTATTTTTCAGCTTATAGACATGCGCCACCCGCCGACAAAGGACGACCTGACGATGATAAACTACCTCGTTGAATGCGAGCTGCCCTTTGCTGTAGTTCTCACAAAGGCGGACAAGCTCAATAAAACCGAGCGCGCAAACCGCCTTGAAGCCCTTAAAACAGAGCTTCCGTATTACGATCAGCTTACTGTGGTGCCCTTTTCGGCAGTTACCGACGAGGGCGTAGACCGCTTAAGAGAGATAGTTTCCGAGATTTCCGAGTCGGAAAATGTCGACAGCTGAAAAAATTTGTAAATTTTTTTACAATATAACAAAAAAACACTTTACAATTGAAAAATAATATGGTAATATATATGTGATGTTAAAAACATGATTTAACACACTATTGACCTATGAGACATCGAAAGGAGCTACAATGAAACCGAATCTGAAAGACCAGCAGTTAGACAGTCTGTTTGATGCAATACTATCTCTTAAAACAAAAGAAGAATGCTACGATTTCTTCGACGACCTCTGCACGGTTTTGGAACTCAAAAGCCTGTCGCAGCGCTATCATGTAGCAAGAATGCTCTCAGAGCACCATGTCTACAGCGATATAGTTGCCGAAACCGGAGCTTCAACAGCAACGATAAGCCGTGTGAACCGCTCTATCAACTACGGCTCGGGCGGTTACGCTATAGTTCTTAAAAGGCTCGCCGAAAAGAATCAGAAATGACTAACTACGGCGTTTTCGCCTTATACTATGACCGGCTGACAAAAAACGTCAACTACCCCGGCTATGCCCGAAGGGTTGACAGCATCATCAAAACCCGTAAGCCCGACTCCGATAGCGTTATAGATGCCGCCTGCGGCACCGCCAGCCTCGGAATCGAGCTTTTTCGGCTTGGTTATAAGGTATACGGCGCCGATATAAGCGAAAATATGATAAACTCAGCAAAGCGAAAGTTCGCGGAAATCTTCCCCGACAGCACTCCCCTGCTCTCGGTCCAGGATATAAGATTTCTGAAGTTGCCCCAATGCGACGCGGCGGTTTGTTCCCTTGACGCCGTAAACCACCTTGGCGGAATAGACGACGTAAAACGGTGCTTTGTTTCGGTGAGGCGGTGCCTTAAGCCCGGCGGGTTGTTTATATTCGATGTGAACACGCCGTATAAGCACAGGCGGGTCCTCGCCGGAAACAGGTTTATCTACGATACCCCGGAGGTAAAAGCGGTATGGCAAAACAGATACCTCGGCGGGTGGGATTGCAGGACCGAGGAATATCTGCGGTTTTACGATAAGCTCACAGGGGAAAAATTCAGCGAGACGATAGTTGAGAGGGCGTACCACCGCTCGACCATAAAGAGGCTTTTAAAGGAGAGCGGCTTCGGGGATATCGAGGAGTACAACGGTCTCACCGAACTCGCCCCGGTATATGACACCGAAAGAATACTTTACGCGGCAAGGAGAATATAGATGGGCAGGATAGTAAGAACGATAAGCGCCGACGCAAGCGTTGTATGCAGCGCGATAGACGGCACCGACATAGTTTCGGAGATAGAGAGGATCCACAAGACAAGCGCGGTTGTCACGGCGGCCCTCGGCAGGCTCGCCCTCGGAACGTCGCTTATAGGCTTCGGCCTTAAGGATAAGGACGACAGCGTAACGGTCAAGATAAACGGCGGCGGCCCGATAGGCGGAATGGTGGCGGTATCGGACAGCTATGGAAACGTCAAGGCGTACTGCGATGAAAATATAGTCGAGCTGCCCCTTAAACCTAACGGCAAGCTTGATGTGGGCGGAGCGGTCGGAAAAGACGGAACCGTCACGGTCATCAAGGACTTAGGGCTTAAGGAACCGTACATCGGCCAGACAGAACTTATAAGCGGAGAGATCGCCGAGGATATAACAAACTACTTCGCCGTAAGCGAACAGACCCCTACCGTCTGCGCCCTCGGGGTGCCGGTAAACCCCGATCTGAGCGTAAAAAAGGCCGGAGGATTCATTTTGCAGCTTCTGCCCTTTGCGCCGGACAGCTGCATAGAGATAATAGAAAAAAACATCGCCGCCATGCCGAGCGTCACGACAATGATGGAGCTGGGGCTTTCGGCCGAGGATATAGCGATGAAGGCCCTCGAAGGTCTTGAGCCGAATGTTTTGGATGACTTCGGCGTAGAATATAAATGCAACTGCAGCAGGGAAAAGACCGAGAGGATCCTCTACAGCCTTAGCCGTGAGGACATAGACAGCCTCGCCGAGGACGAGACCACCGAGGTCAGATGTCATTTTTGTGACAAGGTTTACAGCTTTACACGCGATGAGATAATAGCTCTGAGGGAGAAAAAATCAAATAAAAATTTTTAATTAGGTATTGACAACCGGCCGCGTCTTCTGTATAATAGATGAAGTCGGCATAAGAGGCCGGTTTACGGCCCGGTAGTTCAGCTGGTTAGAACGCTAGCCTGTCACGCTAGAGGTCGTCGGTTCGAGCCCGATC
>CANRHA010000124.1 GCA_947630315.1 uncultured Clostridia bacterium | reverse complement strand
GCCGCGTCGATGGCAAGATAAGCGCTGTTTGATTTCGGCGCGGTGGCAAGTAAAACTACCGCGTCTCCGAGAGGTATTCTCGCCTCGGGCATTCCAAGCTGCAAGGCGCTGTCAACGCAGGCTTTGACTATCGGTATCGCCATCGGGTACGCAAGCCCGATATCCTCGGAAGCTATAACCAAAAGCCTCCGGCAGAGCGAGATTATATCCCCGGTCTCCAAAAGCCTTGCGGCGTAATGAAGCGCCGCGTTTTCATCTGATCCCCGAATGGATTTTTGCAGGGCCGAAAGCGTATCGTAGTGCTCGTCGCCGGCGCGGTCATATCTCATATTCGAGCGCTGAGTAAGCTGCTTTGCGGTGTCGAGGGATATGTGCAGAACGTCTTCGCCGGAGGAGGCCAGAACGCACAGCTCCACCGTGTTCACCGATTTTCTCACATCTCCGCCGCAGCCCCGGGCAATATGTGAAACTACGCCGTCTTCAAGCTCGAGCTTACAGCCTAAATCCTCGGCGGCGATCCTGAACGCCCTTTCTACCGCGGGTTCGACCTCTTTAGGAGAAACGGGAACAAATTCAAACACCGTAGAGCGGCTGATTATGGCGTTGTAGACGTAAAAGTACGGGTTCTCGGTTGTTGAGGAAATAAGCGTTATGCGGCCGTTTTCAATGTGTTCAAGAAGCGACTGCTGCTGTTTTTTGTTGAGGTACTGTATCTCGTCAAGATATAAAAGTATGCCGTTGTAGCCCTCCAAGGTGTCGGTGTCGGCTATTATGTCCTTTATGTCCTGGACCGAGGCCGACGTTCCGTTGAGCTTGCACAGCTTCATGTTGGTGTTATCGGCAATTATCCTCGCTACGGTCGTCTTTCCTACGCCGGACGAGCCGTAAAATATCATGTTCGGTATGCGGCCGCTCTCGATTATCTTTCTGAGCGGTCTGCCCGGCCCGAGCAGATGAGCCTGCCCGACAACATCGTCAAGCGTTTTGGGTCTTATTCTGTCCGCCAAAGGTGCAAGCATTGATGTCTTCCTTTCGTATCTGCTATGCAAATAGGGAGCAGTCTCCTGCCCCCGTAAACTGTTTATTTCTTCTGCTTTGCGCGGCCCTCATGCTCTAAAACAACATCTGCGCCGTCGCGTATTGTTTCTTCGGTTACTATAACCTTAGAAACGTCTTCGAGCGCGGGGGTCTCAAACATAGGCTTTAAGAGCGCTTCCTCAACTATCGCCCTCAGACCCCTTGCTCCGGTCTTCTGGGCTATCGCCATCTTAGCTATCTCGCGCTTTGCGCCCTCGGTGATCTCAAGCTCTATGCCGTCGATCCCGAACAGCGCCTTATACTGCTTCTCCAACGAGTTTTTCGGCTCGGTCAGTATCGACATAAGCGCTTCTTCATTCAAAGGCGACAGAACCGTTATTACCGGCAGGCGTCCGATAAGCTCGGGGATAATTCCGTAGCGGACGATATCCTGAGGAACGACCTTTTTTAAGACCTCCTCGGTGGTCTCCTTCTCTTTAAGAGTTCCGCCAAAGCCTACGGTAGAGGTATCCGTGCGGCTGCGGATTATCTTTTCAAGGCCGTCGAAAGCCCCTCCGCAGATAAAGAGAATGTTTTTAGTGTCTATCTGAATGAACTCCTGGTTGGGGTGCTTGCGCCCTCCCTGGGGAGGTACGTTTGAAACCGTGCCCTCGATTATCTTCAAAAGGGCCTGCTGAACGCCCTCGCCGCTTACGTCGCGGGTGATCGAGACGTTCTCGGACTTGCGGGCGATTTTATCTATCTCGTCGATGTATACAATGCCGTGCTCGGCCTCCTCAATGTCGTAATCGGCGGCCTGAATAAGCCTTAAGAGCACGTTTTCAACGTCGTCGCCGACATAGCCCGCCTCGGTCAGAGTTGTGGCGTCGGCAATCGCAAACGGAACGTTCAGTATTTTTGCAAGAGTCTGCGCAAGGTGAGTTTTTCCGACGCCGGTAGGCCCTAAAAGCAATACGTTGGACTTCTGTATCTCTACGCTGCTGTCGCTTCTTGACGGCGGATTGCTTATGCGCTTATAGTGGTTATACACCGCTACGGCAAGAGCTATCTTTGCGCTGTCCTGTCCTATTACATATTCGTCGAGTATCTTTTTTATCTCGGTGGGCTTTGTAAGGGTTATCTCGCGGTGACTGCGGTTTCTCGGCCCTGCGCCGTTGAAGTATCCTTTTTCATCCAAAAGGTCGTAGCAGAACAGCACGCACTCGTCGCAGATATGAACATCGCCGGCGGAAAACATGTTGCTGACCCGGTTTTCGGTTTTTCCGCAGAAGTTGCAGCGCTTAAGACCGTTTTCATTTCCTGCCATATGACCCCTCCTTATGATTTTTACTGTTAAACCTGCGGCCGATGATCTCAGCCGCAGGAGCTTTGATTTTATTCGCCCTTGGCGCTTACGATAATTTTATCGACAAGGCCGTATTCCTTGGCTTCCTCGGCGGTCATGTAGTGGTCGCGCTCGGTGTCCTGCCTTATCTGCTCGATCGACTTTCCGGTGTTCTCAGCCAAAAGCTTGTTGAGCATCTCCCTTGTGGCGTAAAGGTGATCGGAATGGATCTTGATGTCGGTGGTCTGGCCCAAAAGTCCGCGCTCGCCGCCTATAAGGGGCTGGTGGATCAGTATCTCGCTGTGGGGAAGGGCTATTCTCTTGCCCTTTGCGCCGCCCGCAAGCAGAAACGCGCCCATCGAAGCCGCCATGCCTACGCAGATGGTGGAAACATCGGCCTTTACATACTGCATGGTATCGTAAATGGCGAGGCCGTCTGAAATTGAGCCGCCGGGGCTGTTGATATAAAGGAAAATGTCTTTTTCGGAATCCTGGCTGTCTAAAAACAGAAGCTGGGCGACGACTACAGACGCCGAAGCGCTGTTTATCTCGTCTGAAAGAACGATTATCCTGTCGTTCAGAAGTCTCGAGAAAATGTCGTAAAAGCGTTCTCCGCGGCCCGTCTGTTCGATTACGTTCGGTACTAATGCCATAGGTTAGAATCCTCCTTGTATAATGCGAAATTAAGCGTTTTCAATAACTGCGGCGGCCTTTATTTCGTCAACCGCCTTCTGTACGGCTACGTCAAGCTTAAGATCCTCTGCTCTGATGTACTTCTTTACCTCCTCGACCGGCATCTTGTACTGC
Source organism: uncultured Clostridia bacterium (assembly GCA_947630315.1). Classification (GTDB taxonomy): domain Bacteria; phylum Bacillota; class Clostridia; order Oscillospirales; family Ruminococcaceae; genus Faeciplasma. The sequence goes on along the minus strand of CANRHA010000124.1, from coordinate 2,354 downwards.
TCGGCGATCTTGGCAAATTCTTCTTCAACCTCGCTGTCGGCCGGCTCGATCGAGTTGTCGGCTACATACTGTTCAAGCGCAAGGCGAAGCTTTACCTGCTTTTCGGCCTGCTCGCGGTATGTGGTCCTTAAGCTCTCCTCGGTCATGCCGGTAAACTGGAGGTACATTCCGAGTTCAATTCCCTGATGAGAAAGCCTGTGGGCAAGGTCGTCGATCATGTCGTTCACCTTGTTTTCATACATCACCTCGGGTATTTCGCCTTCAAGCTGGGCGATAACGCTCTCCATGATAGAAGCCTCAACATCGGCCTCGGCGTGCTCCTCGGCGTGTTCTTCAAGGTGCTTTCTTACGTCTGCTTTGAGATCAGCTACGGTTTCAAAGTCGGTGGTGTCCTTTACAAAGTCGTCGTCAAGCTCGGGGATCTCGGTATATCTTATCTCGTGGAGTTTGATCTTGAACACTACCGGCGCGCCGGCAAGCTCCTTAGCCTGATAATCCTCGGGGAAGGTAACGTTTATATCGAACTCGTCGCCGATGCTGTGACCGACTACCTGCTCCTCAAAGCCGGGTATAAACTGGCCGGAACCGAGCTTAAGGGTGTACTTCTCGGCCTTGCCGCCCTCAAAGGGTGTGCCGTCCTTGAAGCCCTCGAAATCTATAACGACATCGTCGCCGTCCTGAGCCGCTCTGTCGTCTACGTTCACCGAACGGGAATTGCGCTCGCGCATATGGCCTATCTCGTGGTCTACCATCTCGTCGGTCACGGGCTCGACCTTCTTTGTAACCTTAATGCCCTTGCAATCGCCTATTTTTACTACCGGCTTGGTTATGCATACGACTTTGAACTTTACGCCGGCCTCTTTGCTTACCTCGGTAACTTCTACCTCAGGCGGGGCTACAAGCGTAAGCTCGGCCTCGGCGACGGCGGCTTCGACCGTTTCGGCGTAGAGGGAGTTTACCGCTTCCTCATAGAAAACGCTTTCGCCGTACTGGGTCTCGATCATCTTTCTCGGGGCCTTTCCGGGGCGGAAACCGGGAACGTTTATCTTCGACTTGTTTTTGAGGTACGCCTTCTGAACGGCCTCCTCGAATACCTCGGGAGATACCTCTATTTCGAGCTCGTACTTATTTGTCTCGATCTGGTTTTTTGACTTCAGCATATTGTTGCCTCCTGTTTTTTAGGTGATTTTTGGTTACACATTTATAAAGTATATCATAAGCGCGGAAATTTTTCCAGAGAATTTTTAAAAAATATCTTTTTTGTGTGATTTAACAATATTTGTTACATCACACGGGCAAAAATGTAAAAAATCACTGGATATAAGCCGAAATTCTATCCCTTCGCGCTCCCCTATCACAGCATTTCGGTGGGCGTAGCCGTGAAGATGGCCATAAAAGCAGAGGGTAACTCCCCACTTATGAAGCACCTCCATTATCTCGTCGTTGCGGTCGTCCATGAACACCGGAGGGTAATGTAAAAACGCGACCGGCGTCAAACCCTCGGCGGCCGCCGCCGAAACCGAACGTTCAAGCCTCTGTGCCTCACGCAGGATAACCTTTTTGTCCTTGGGCTCGGTGCCATCGTTTATCCAGCCGCGGGTGCCGCAGATTCCGATATCCTCATACCTGAAAAAGTTGTTGTGAAGGATATCTATCGAACTTATGCCGTTTTCCGAAAACATTCTCTTGGTCTTTGAAACCGTCGCCCACCAGTAATCGTGGTTGCCCTTTGAGATTATCTTTCTGCCGTTAAGGCGATCTATAAACTTAAAATCCTCCGCGGCGGCGCTTAAACTCATCGCCCATGAGACGTCGCCCGGGATCATTACCGTGTCCTCGGGGGCGACGCGCTCCTGCCAGTTTTTTTCAAGCCTGGAAACGTGATCGCTCCAGCCCGGAAAGATGTCCATCGGCTTATCGGCCGAAAGTGACAGATGCAGGTCTGAAATTACAAATAATGACAATACTTCACCTCCGGGAATATTGCGCCCCGAGGGCGGCAATAATATTCGGGCAAGAAATTGCAAAGATCATGGAAACGGAGTGGTACCAAATGGAAAAAGATAGGATCTACGGTATCAAATGCGGGGTGTCAAGCTGCGAGTTCAACCGCGACAGCTGCGAATGCGTCGCGGGAAAGATCGACGTTTGCTGCTGCGGCTGCAACGACCCCGAATGCTCGGCTCAGACGGAATGCAAGACATTCAGGCCTAAGCACTGAGCAGCCCTCCCCCGTTCGCGGGGGATATTTATTTTATCCCGAGAAGGGAATATACCGCGCTGAGCATCTCGTCCTTTTCGACCGAGCCGGTAAAGCGGGGCTTCTTGTTCTTAAGCTCCGAGAGCGCCTTCGG
>CANRHA010000123.1 GCA_947630315.1 uncultured Clostridia bacterium | reverse complement strand
CAAAAGCGGCAAGTACGTCGGTTGTTATGCCCCTCTTGGCTACAAGAAAAGCGAAGCAGACAAGCACATTTTGGAGATTGACCCGATAACGGCTCCAATCGTTAAGCATATTTTTTATATGCGCTTGCAGGGCGATAGTTTCCGCAAAATCGCCGCCCAACTAAATGCCGAAAACGTGCCAACGCCTATGGACTTCTATTATATGGCAAAGGGCACTCCGAAGCCCGCGAAGCGCAGTAAAGCGTGGGGTGCCGAAGCCGTCAGGCTGATTTTAAGAAACGAGGTTTATCTCGGTCACATGGTTCAGAACAAAACGGGAACGGTGTCCTATAAAAATCACAAGCAAATCACCAAACCTCAAAGCGAGTGGATTAAGGTTGAGAACACACACGAGCCATTGATTTCACAAGATGTCTGGGATGCAGTTCAACGAATGGACAATCACCCCGGGCGCGGAAGGACTGGCAAAAGCGGGATGATCGCCTTGTTTGGCGGGGTTTTGAGATGTATGGATTGCGGTTCGTCGCTGCGATATATGCACGATTACTACGCCGTCGTGCTGGCTGATATTCGGAGCAAGGCAATCCTCGCGCAGAGAAATCGTGAAGCACTGAAAGAGCGGATTCTCGCCATGAAAAAGACCTCGAATAAGGAAAAGACGAGCATGCTGAAAACCGAGTTGACAGATCTTGAAAAGCGTCTTGCTGAGCTTGAAAAGCTGATTCAAGCGGCTTATGAGGATAAAGTTATGGGTCGCATACCCGAGGTTGTTTGTATTAACTTGCTTAATAAGTATGAATCCGAGCGTGCAGAAAAATTTGAGTGCAAAAAGGAACTTTCGGCGAAGTTGGCAGCAAGTGAGGAGAGCGAAAAGTCTGTCGATGACTGGCTCGATATGATTCAGGACTATGCTCAACTTGAAGAGCTCGACCGTGCGACGCTTGTGAGGTTGATTCAAAAGATTGAAATCGGCGAGAAGCGAGAAGTCGATGGACATGTTGAGCGCGACATCAATATCTACTACAATTTCGTGGGGTTTGTAGAATTATAAGCAGTCATTCTTTAGGAAAGAGTGACTAACGAATGGCTTGCCAAGGACACCAGTCGTAAAATACGTGCAGTGCAAAAGGCGAAAGGAACTCGCGGAGTGTCTTTGACCACGAACGTTCCCTACGGTTACAAAAAAAGGCGACAGCGGAGCGTGGGAGGTTGACGAGGAATCTGCGGAAGTCGTTAAGCAGATTTTCCAAATGTGCATGGAGGGTCGCAGTCCGATGCAGATTGCAAAGGCACTGACTACTGCGAAAGTCCCCAACCCGTCGGCATACAAAAATGCACACGGATTGACTACTCGCCATTTCGATTCTGATCCATATCACTGGAACGCGAACACGGTTGTGCATATTCTCGAGCGGCGTGAATATACAGGCTGCACTGTCAATTTCAAGACCTATACCAATTCAACCTGGGACAAAAAACAGCGCGACAACCCCGAGGAAAATTGGGCAGTTTTTGAGAATGCCCATCCCGAGATTATAAGTCCAGAAGTGTTTGAGAAAGTGCAGGAAATCCGCAAACAACGTCACCGTAGGACAAGGACAGGCAAAAGCAGTATGTTCTCGGGTCTGGTATATTGCGAGGATTGCGGAGCGAAGATGAGGTACTGCACTACCAAGGACTTTGAAAAACGGCAGGACCATTTTGTCTGCGGCAGCTATCGCAGCAATACAGGGAATTGCACTGCCCGCTTTATCCGAGCGGTCGTTTTGGAGCAGCTTGTGCTAAATAATTTACAAGTTGTGATTTCGTATGTTACGGCTCATGAAAATTATTTTCGACAGGTTATGACCGAGAAAATGTCGCTTAAAAGTGCCGAAATCGTTAAGTCTGCCAAGCGAAAACTCGCGCAAAAGGAAAAGCGATTGGCAGAGCTTGACCGACTATTCATCAAGATTTACGAGGACAACGTGTCGGCAAAGCTAAGCGATGAGCGGTTTGCGATGATGAGTGAGCAATATGAGGACGAACAGGCGCAACTTCGCAAGGATATTTCCGAGCTGCAAACCAAAATTGCAGAGCAAGAGCGGCAGACTGAAAATCTGGAACTGTTCATTAAGAGGGCTCGGAAATATGAGGGGCTTACAGAACTTACGCCTTATGCCCTGCGTGAACTTGTCAAGGCAATTTACGTTGAGAATCCCGACAAGTCGAGCGGAAAGAGGAAACAGAAAATTAGGATTCAGTATGATCTCATAGGTTTTATACCTATAAACGAGCTTTTGCAAGCGGAAAAGCAAAGAGAAACGGCATGACCGAAATCATGCCGTTTCAGAAAAATTAGTTTCGACTTCCTTTTATAAAAATCAGTCAGCGGAGTAGGGCAGGAGGGCGCAGAATCTGGCTCTCTTGATTGCCTTGGTCAGCTCGCGCTGATGGTAGGCGCATGTGCCGGTCACGCGGCGGGGAAGGATCTTCGCGCGCTCGGTCATGCACTTGCGGAGCTTGGCGGTATCTTTATAATCAATTGTTTCGGCTCTGTCGACGCAGAACATACAAACCTTCTTGCGGGATTTCCTGACAGGTCTGTCGTTGGTTTTCTCCATGGTAATTCTCCTTTCACAGTTCAGAACGGTACGCCGTCGTCACTTAGAATTTCTTCAAAATCGTCGAGACCGCCTATCGAAATGGGCTTGTTGTCCGGCTCATGATAGGCTGCCTTGGGCTGTTCCTGACGCGGGGAATCGCTTCTTTGCTCGCGGCTCTGATAGCTGCTTTCACCATTCTGCTGGCGCGGCTCGCCGGTAAACGAGGCGTTATCGACAACTACCTCCGTGACCCAGCGCTTGTTTCCGCTTCTGTCATCGTAAGATCTCTTCTGAAGGGTGCCTTCAACGGCGATCATTCTGCCCTTGTAGAAGTATTTGCTGATGAACTCGGCGTTCTGGCGCCATGCTACGCAATCGATGAAATCGGTCTGACGCTCCTCGCCCGGCCTCGCATAGTTGCGGTCGATGGCGACGGTAAACGACAGAACGCTTACTCCAGACTGTGTGGTTTTAAGTTCGAGATCCTGGGTTATTCTGCCCATAAGGATAACTCTGTTAAGCATTGAAATTCCCCCTTCGTCTTAAGCGTCTTATTCCTTTGAAATAACGATGGAACGAAGAACGCCGTCGGTAATGTTCAGAATACGGTTGAGCTCGGCCGGGAAATCGGGCTTTGAGTCAAAATTGTAGATGACATAGTAACCCTCAGACTCGTAGTTGATGTCGTAAGCAAGCTTTCTCTTGCCCCAATCGTCAACGTTAGTCAGCTCGGCGTTAGCTTCAATAAGATCCTTGAACTTCTGAACCAAGGCTGCAACAGCCTCGTCACCGTCCTTGACGGAAAATACTACCATAGATTCGTAGCTTCCCTTGATCTTTGCCATAGTTGCACCTCCTTTTGGATTCAGTCCGCGTTTGTCACGGACAAGGATAACATTAGAAGTATAACAAAATCCGCCCGAAATGTCAAGAGCTTCCGAGCGGATTTTTTTATTTTTTACATCGGCGCGGCTATAGGGGCAAGCACCGCGGAAATTACCATCGAAACGGCGAACGTAAGCCCCACAAAGATCCATATGCCGGCCATCGACACCCCTCCGGCCGCTGCGATCTCGTTGCTGCGAGAAGTCTCCTCGGTGAAGTTCTCCTTTATGCGGCAGATATCCGCCTTGGCCTTTTTATAGTACAGATAGTTTCCGAACGCGGCGCACAAGATTCTCAGCACGCGATCCAAAATATACAGTATATTATAGAGGACGATGAAACCGGTAGTCTCAAGAAACGGGATCGCAATGCCTAACATCTCGGAGGAGTACATGGCGATAGCTGGAATGGCGGCTACGGTATTTACGAGCCAAAGCACGATGGCGTAAGCCGGCATTTTTCTGTATGCAAACCACAGGTACGGGAAGAAGAACGCCGAAAAGTTAAGGCTGAGCTTTGATTTTGTCTTCGCAAAGCGCATGAACTTCGGGATATAGTAGAAGAACTTCGAGCCGACGTATTTTGAATAATCCCCTACCGTGTTGCCGTCTACGTCGGAATCGGCGGCGACAGTCGAAACGTTCACAAATGGCGGCAGGCCGTACGGCGAACCGTTCTGTGCGTTTCTGAACGGGCCTCCGGGGTTATCCGTCTTCTCCTCGGCGCGCTCGCTCTGAGAAAGAGACGATCCGCAGTTGAGACAGAATAAGTTGCCCGCAGGATTTTTTGTTCCGCAGTTTGGGCAGACCTTTTCGGCCTCGGCCGAGCTGCCCGCGGAAAAGGCGGTGTCGGCCTCGGGCTCCCAATCGCGCCCGGCCTCATGTAAAATCGTATTTACGCATTTGCCCTCGTTGGCGTAGCAGTCGCGGTGATACGGGGAACCGCATACCGGGCAGACTACGATATCATCGCCCTCTTTGAAAACGCTTCGGCAGGACGTGCAGGGCTGACCAATATATTTCGGCATAGTAAACCTCCAATAATTATCATATGCAAATGACTTATCTTCATAAGTATAACACGTTTTTCCGAAAATGCAAACATATTTTTGTTATTTCATGTCATTTTCATCAGGTTTTCAAAGTTGAAGGCTTAAATAAAGGCTGTTCCCACCTCTCCCCTGCCCCGCCGAGTATGTTTTTTACATCTGATATCTGATATCTGATTTCTGCCCTCTGACTGTTGCGGCTCTTTACATTTTCGGAAAAGTGTGGTATAATTCATTTTATATACGATAAATTCTTTGAACCGGAGATTGAAATGGATCAGAAAAATATACGCAACTTCTGCATTATCGCTCATATCGACCACGGCAAGTCCACCCTCGCCGACAGGATCTTAGAGCTGACCGAAACCGTTGCAAAGCGCGACATGGAGGAACAGCTCCTCGACAATATGGACATAGAACGCGAGCGCGGAATAACCATCAAAGCGCGAGCGGTTCGTCTTAAATATCACGCCGACAACGGCGAGGATTATATCTTTAATCTTATCGATACCCCCGGGCATGTGGACTTCAACTATGAGGTTTCAAGATCGCTTGCCGCCTGCGAGGGCGCTATTCTGATCGTCGACGCCTCCCAGGGAATAGAGGCCCAGACCCTCGCCAACACGTATCTGGCTATAGAACACGACCTTGAGGTCATGCCGGTGATCAATAAAATCGACCTTCCGAGTGCAAACCCCGAAAACGTCATCTCGGAAATCGAAAACGTCATCGGGCTGCCGGCGGTCGACGCCCCGAGAATTTCCGCAAAACAGGGAATAAACATTCACGAGGTCCTCGAGCGCGTAATAACCGACTTCCCGCCGCCGAAAGGCGACCCCGAATCCCCGCTGAAATGCCTTATATTCGACAGCGTTTACGATTCGTACAAGGGCGTTATCATCTACGTTCGCGTAAAGGAGGGCACCCTCAGAGTCGGCGACACTATAAAACTCATGGCCACGGGCGCGCAGTTCCAGACGGTCGAAATAGGCTACATGGGCGCAACCGAGCTTATCCCATCGGGGATTT
>CANRHA010000122.1 GCA_947630315.1 uncultured Clostridia bacterium | reverse complement strand
GCGGCCCCTGCGGGGCCGCCGGGGCTTCGCCCGGGGCCTTCGGCTACGCAGCGCCCCTCGGTAGAGCCGCCAATTGCAGCAGCCCCCAGAGCCGCAGGTTGTAACTCTCAACCTTATGAGAGCGTTCTATCCTCTATCCCCCGGCCCTCGGCTTCGCACTAAGCCCCACGCAAAGCCTCCAGAGCCGCGCTTTGTCACTCCCGCCCCTATGGGAGCGTTCTAACATCTAACATCTAATACCTAACACCTAAAAGCTTAGCCCGCGTCAACATCAAAATTCTCTATCAGCGACTTTTTCGCCTCGGGCTTCGAGTCGCCGTGTTTCACAAAGAGCATGGTCACAAACGCCGCCGCAGAGAATATCGCGGCATACGGGAACAGCACATTGTACCCGAGCCAGGTTATCAGAACGCCGGAGAAAATCGGGGTGAATATCTGCGCGGCCATCGAAAACGCATAGTAGTAGCCGGTGTACTTTCCAACATCTCCCGCGGAGCACATTTCAACGACCATAGGAAAGCTGTTTACATTTATTGCCGCCCAGCCGATGCCGATTATGGCGAAGATCATATACATGATAAGGCCGGGTTTTGATATGAAGATTATAGCCCCGTAGCATACGGTCATGGTTACGACGCCGATGAGGATTGTTGTTTTTCTCCCGAGTTTTGAGGATATTATCCCGAGCGGAACAAAGGAGATTATTGCGGCGATAGTTGCAAAGGTAAGGTATTTTGCGGAATCCCCGGCGTCCATCGAGAAGCGGTATGAGAAAAATCTTGAGAACGAGGTGGTAACGCCGTTATAGGCGGTGAACCATAGGAACACCGAGGCGAGTATGAACACAAGGCTCCTGAATACCGGCTTCGGAAGCTTCTGCCCCGATTTTGCGGCGGTATCGGGTTCATTGTTTTCTATCGCGGTCTCGCGGACTATCTTGTTTTCGTTGAGCGTGAATACCATTATCAGAACGGTTATCAACATGAACGCGGCGACGGCTATGAATATAGGGATAAAGCTGTTGTATATAAATGTTCCGTCGTCCGCCATCGTCGACGTCACCAAAAACGGCATGATAAGCGTTGAGAATATTCCGCCGATATAGCCCACAAGATTGATAACGGCGTTGCCCTTTGAACGCAGAGGGGCGGGCGTTACATCGGGCATATATGCGACCGCCGGAGAACGGTATACGCTCATAACGATCAGCAAAAGCATCAGGAAAATAAAGAATCCCCAGAAGTTTTTGCCCTCGGTCAGCACCGCAAGTATCACCATAAGAACTACCGCGGCGACCGTTCCGAAAAGAATATACGGAGTTCTGCGGCCGAGGCGGGTCCGGGTCTTATCCGACAGAGAGCCGAACAGCGGCAGCATGAACACGGCGAGTATGTTGTCGATCGACATTATAACGTTTGTCGCAAGCGTAGGCAGGCCGTAATGGTTCTCCAGAATTGCGGGTATCAGCTGGTCATAAAACTGCCAAAAGGCCAGAATAGACGCAAACGGAAGCCCTATCAGCACCGTTCTCTTTACATTCAGCTTCATTATGTAATACCTCCCTTTTTTTGATATCTGTAACCAGTTTAGCACATTTGGGGAGTAACGTCAAGATGTGGCCGAACGGACACGTCATAGATATTAGATATTAGAAGTTAGATGTTAGAGTTTAAATTTATCACCTTCGGTGACGGATTTAAGTGTAAGGGATAAGGTAGGCGGAATGGACGCACCCTATCCATTTCCCGCTTGCATTTCGCCGCGGAATGTGCTACGATATCACTGAATTTTTTCTGAAAGGAACCTGACAATGAAAAAAGCGGTGTTATTTGATCTTGACGGAACAATGTGGGATTCGTCCGAGGTCGTCTCCGAGGCGTATAATATTTCCCTCAAAAAACAAGGCGTACCTATCGTCTGCTCGGCGGCGGATATACGTTCGGCGATGGGAAAAACAATGATAGAAATAGCCCACATTTATTTTGATCCTATAGATCCCGATCGGGCTGTAGATATAATGGCCGCCTGTATAAACGAGGAGAACGAGTACCTTAAAACTCACAGCGGAACCGTTTACCCCGGCCTTGAAAGCTCACTTATCGAGCTTAAAAAACACGGCTGGTTCCTTGCGTGCGTTTCCAACTGTCAGGCGGGGTATATTGAGGCGTTTTATGCCGCCACCGGGCTCGGAAAATACTTCGACGACAAGGAATGCTGGGGCGGCACCGGTCTGCCGAAGGCGGATAACATCAAGATCGTCGCCGAAAGAAACGGCCTTGACAGAGTCATCTACGTCGGCGACACGATGGGGGATTACAGCTCGGCAAAGGCCGCCGGCGTTGAGTTCATTCACGCGGCATACGGTTTCGGCACCGTTCCCGAGGGCACCCCTGCGATAGCTTCTGCCGCCGAGCTTCCGGCCGCCGCGGAAAAATTATACCTTCTGCGAGACTGATACCGTAGCGTTGGTGCGCGGCTGTGACCCTCTGCCCCAGCCAGGGCCCCGGGCGAAGCCCGCCCCGCGCAGAGCGCGGGGCCAGCGCGCCGTAGGCGCGCTGCGGCGGCCTCCGGCCGCCGGGGCTTCGCCCGGGGCGCGGCAGAGAACAGAGGTCAGAGGACAGAAGTCAGACCCGGGAGGACAAGGGTAGCAGATAGCAGGAGCTTGCGGCAGAGGCAGAGGGTTGCGGCAACGGTAGCAGAAAGTTCCGGCGCATCCGCACGCCCTTTTGTTTTCCGCAAGCTTTGATAGAGCGTTCTATCTTCTATTCATCTAACTTCTACCTTCTAAAAAGGTAGTCGCGGGCGGCGCTGGTTGTACCGAGTGCCCTCAGAAAAGCTTTTCTGTTTTCTGATATCTGACCTCTATCTTCTATTCGCGCCCCTCCCCCATCCGGGCTACGCAGAAACTTACAGGTTAGCAGTAGCCCCCTCCCCTCGAGGGGAGGGAGTCAGGGGGCAGGGTGACTAAAAATAGTATGAGAAAATTTCTGCGAGGAAATTTACGAATACCTTTTTATAGTGTGTGGACGCGCTTTGAATTGCTTTATTATTTGAGGGGCACAATGAACTGGTTCATTTAAAATAGCATGAGCGTAAGCGAATACCTTTCCATCAAGCGTGTGGCACCCGCACTCTGTCACTATTGCTCACAGTAAGGCGTTCTATCTTCTATCCATCTATCCTCTATCTTCTAAAAGCGGAGGGGTTAGGGGTGGGGCACTAAAAATAGCATGAGCGGCTCTGCCGCGAATCCCTTTTACCCCCAGAGTAGCGGCAGGCTGTTTCACTCCTCTATGAATGCCGCACAATGAACTGGTTCATTTAAAATAGCATGAGCGAAGCGAATACCTTTTTCCCCCTCGGCGGCAGTTTGTACCGCCCAACTGGAAAGGAACGTTTCTGTCTTCTGACATCTGCCCTCTGTCTTCTACTCGGGCAGCGGTGCCCCGCCCTGTCACTCCCGCCCGGTAAGATCGCCTCTGTCTTCTGCCCTCTGCCCTCTGCCTTCTACCCGCCCCTGTTGCAATTTTCTCATCAAAGTAGTATAATACTCCCAAGACATCAGCTCAGGAGGTATTACCATGCCGTTTATCAACGAAGACTTTCTTTTGAAGAACAAAACCGCGAAAAAGCTCTACCACAGTTACGCCGAAAATCTCCCGATAATCGATTATCACTGTCACATTCCGCCGAGGGAGATAGCCGAGGATCGGCGCTTTGAGAATATTTCGGAAATATGGCTCGGCGGCGACCACTACAAGTGGCGGCTTATCCGTATGACCGGGGCGCCGGAATCGGAGATCACCGGCGACTGCGACCCCAAGACAAAATTCATGCACTTTGCCGAGGCTCTGCCGCTTGCGGCGGGCAACCCTATGTATCATTGGACCCACCTTGAACTTGCCCGCTATTTTGACTGTTTTGAGATACTAAAGCCCTCAAGCGCCGAGGAGATCTACCGCCTCTGCAACCGCGCGCTTGAACGCCCCGATATGTCCGCAAAGGGCATAATCCGCCGTTCAAATGTTAAGATGATCGGCACGACCGACGACCCTGTAGATTCCCTCGAATGGCATGAAAAAATAGCCGCTTCCGGCGATCTCGATACCCTCGTTCTCCCTTCGTTCAGGCCGGATAAGGCCGTAGGGATAGACAAGCCCGGCTTTAAAGAATACATCTCGGAGCTCGGCCGGGTTTCGGGAATAAACATCTGCGGCATTGAAGATGTAAAAAAAGCCCTGTCGTCAAGGCTCGAATTTTTCTGCGCCCACGGCTGCCGGGCCGCCGACCACGGCCTCGACCGCGCGGTGTACTCCCCTGCTTCAGAGGCCGAAACCGACGCCATCTTCAAAAAAGCTATGAACGGCGAAACCGTTTCGGCGGATGAAGCCGAAAAATACGCCACCGCAATACTTTTGTACTGCGGCAGAGAGTACGCCCGCCTCGGCGTTGTAATGCAGATCCACTACAACTGCCAGCGCCGCGTAAATTCGCGCTATACCGCCCTTTTAGGCCCCGATACCGGCTTTGACTGCATACGCGCGCACGACGGCGGCGCGGCCGTTACAGGGCTGCTGAACGCCCTCGACGTGACCGGGCAGCTGCCGAAGACGATACTCTACTCCCTCAACCCCGCCGACAACGAGCTTTTGGACACCGTAGCCGGCTCCTTCCCCGGCGAGGGAGGCATTCAGAAAGTCCAGCACGGCGCGGCCTGGTGGTTCAACGACACAAGATCCGGCATGGAGGCCCAGCTGAAAAGCCTTGCGAATCTCTCGCTGCTCGGCGGATTTGTGGGTATGCTGACCGACTCGCGCAGCTTCCTTTCGTACACCCGCCATGAGTATTTCCGCAGGATATTCTGCAACCTGCTCGGCGAGTGGGTGGAGGCCGGAGAGTACCCCGACGACGAGGAATCCCTGCGCAGGATAGTGGAGGGCGTATGCTATAAAAACGCCGCCGCCTTCTTCGGGATAGGTGACTGAAAATGAAGCGGCATTCCCACAAAATAATGTACTATGAGACGGATAAGATGGGCATTACCCACCATTCAAACTATATTCGCTTCATGGAGGAGGCCAGGGTGGATTTTCTTGAACAGATCGGCTGGCCGTATGAAAAGCTGGAGGAGATAGGCTGTTTTTCGCCGGTCATCGCCGTAAGCTGTCAATATAAAACGCCCTCGACCTTCGGCGAAATAATTTATGTCGAGGTTTTTGTCGAGGATTTCAGCGGCGCAAGGCTGAAAATCGGCTACAAGATGACGAACGCGGCCGGCAAGACCGTCTGCGAAGCGGAATCGGAGCACTGCTTCACCAACCGCGACGGCCGCCCGATACGTCTCAGGAACAGCTTCCCAGAATTTGCCAAGGTGCTGGAGGGGCTTTCTACAAAAGAATAAAACAAAAACAGGCACGGGTGCGAAACCCATGCCTGTTATTTTTAGGTTTTATCAGATGGCCGCGAAGAACTTTACAAGGAAGATCAAGGAGATGATAAGGGTGAGCGGGGAAACCTCCTTGAACTTGCCGGTGCAGAGCTTTATTACCGAGTAGGT
>CANRHA010000121.1 GCA_947630315.1 uncultured Clostridia bacterium | reverse complement strand
TGCCGCAGCAGACGCACTTGTCGTCGATCTGCTCCTGATCGAAGGGTATGCAGCGGCTGCCGGCGCCGGTCTGCTCCTTTACCTTCTTCTCGCATTCCTCGTCGCCGCACCACATCGCCTTGATGAAGCCGTCGCCCTTTTCGGTGAGAACGCTGTTTATTTCGTCTATGCTCCGGCAGGCGTATGTGCGGCGCTCCTGGTTTTCAAGCGCCTTTTCATACATTCCGTCGTGGACCGCCTTAAGCCTCTCCTGTACCTTCTCAACAAGCTCGCCAAGCGGGATAAATGTCTTGTTCCGGTTGTGGCGCTCAACCGCAACACAGTGCCCTTCCTCGATATCCCTCGGGCCTATCTCTATGCGCAGGGGAACGCCCTTCATCTCGTACTCGGAATACTTCCACCCCGGAGACTGCTCGCTGTCGTCGAGCTTTACTCTTATCCCCGCGGCCTTAAGGGTATCGTAGATCTCGTTTGCCTTTTCAAGAACGCCCTCTTTATGCTGCGCTACGGGGATTATTACGACCTGCACGGGCGCTACCGCCGGCGGCAGAACAAGTCCGTTGTCGTCGCCGTGAGTCATTATTATCGCGCCGATGAGTCGGGTGGTCACGCCCCATGAGGTCTGGTGAGGCGTGCATACGGTGTTGTTTTTGTCGGTATAGGTGATGTCGAACGCCTTGGCAAAGCCGTCGCCGAAGTAGTGACTGGTTCCGGCCTGGAGCGCTTTGCCGTCGTGCATCAAAGCTTCTATGGCGTAGGTGGATACCGCCCCGGCAAACTTGTCGCTTTCGGTCTTCTTGCCCCTTATTACCGGCATCGCCAGCGCCTGTTCGCAGAAATCGGCGTAAACGTTCAACATCTGTTCCGTCTCGGCGATCGCCTCCTCGGCGGTTGCGTGGATAGTGTGCCCCTCCTGCCATAAAAACTCGCGGGAACGCAAAAACGGACGGGTGGTCTTTTCCCATCTTACCACCGAGACCCACTGGTTATAAAGCTTCGGCAGATCGCGGTAGCTGTGAACTATATTCGCGTAGTGCTCGCAGAAAAGGGTCTCGGAGGTCGGCCTTACGCAGAGGCGCTCTTCAAGCTTTTCGGAGCCGCCGTGAGTTACCCAGGCGACTTCGGGCGCAAAGCCCTCAACGTGATCCTTTTCCTTGTTTAAAAGGCTCTCGGGAATAAACATCGGCATACAGACGTTCTCGTGGCCCAGCTCTTTAAAGCGGGCGTCGAGAATTTTTTGCATGTTCTCCCAGATCGCGTAGCCGTAGGGGCGTATGACCATGCAGCCCTTTACCGAGGTGTACTCGATAAGCTCGGCCTTTTTAACAATGTCGGTGTACCACTGTGCAAAATCCTCGTCCATCGAGGTTATTGACGCTACTAATTTTTCATTTTTTGCCATAATTTTTATACTCCTATAAATTTTTTGTGATATTATTACTCTTTGTCATCGTTATTTTCGCCCTGACCGGCGGTGTCTTCCGAAATTTCATCATCTTCCACCCTTTCGGGTCGAGGAGCGGGGGGCTGCTGATTTTTTCGGCGTTTATCGATAAACGCGGCGAGCTTAGGGGTCAGTATTAAAATTACATACACCCCGGCGAAGATAAGTCCGAGCCGGAGAAAAAAGCCCACAGCGGCAGGCAGAGTCATTGTTTTCAGCCCCTTTCGTTAGGTATGGAGATAATATACCACATTCCTGCGGAATTTGCAAGCGCCAATCAGAAAACAGAAGACAGAAATCAGAAATCAGAAGACGGAAATCAGAAGACAGAAATCAGAAAACAAATTGCTTTTAGGTTGATATCGGCGGAAAAGTATGGTACAATTATTTCAACCAGCAAAGGAAAGGAAGATGCAAGAATGGATATGTCAACCGTTTCGGCAAAGGGCAGCCCAAAAAGCTTTATGGTCTGCCATGAAGACCCGGCGAGGCTCCACGAGGGAACCTTAGCGCCTCACGCATACTTTATACCCTTCCCCGAGGGGGCCGATCCCTTTTCGGACCGGACCCTTTCGCCCCGCTTCGAACTTTTGAACGGCGATTGGGGATTCACCTACTGCGCGAGCGTAATAGACCTTGAAGACGATTTCTGCGGCAAAAAGAGCGAGGGAACTATCCCGGTGCCGTCGGTCTGGCAGCTTCACGGGTATGACGTTCCGCAGTACACGAACGTTCAGTACCCAATACCCTACGACCCGCCCTATGTTCCGGACGACGACCCGGTAGGCGTATATAAGCGGAGCTATGCCTACAGCCCCGACGGCCTCAGAAGGATTTTATGCTTCGAGGGCGCGGACAGCTGCATTTACCTGTATATAAACGGCGTTTACGCCGGGTACTCTCAGGTCTCGCATTCCACCTCCGAGTTTGACGTCACCGGGCTTCTTAAGGAGGGCGAAAACGAAATAACCGTAGCGGTGTTAAAGTGGTGCGACGGCACATACCTTGAAGATCAGGATAAGATACGCCTTTCGGGGATATTCCGCGACGTTTATATGCTTTCGAGGCCGGAGCACAGGCTTGCGGATTACCGCATAACGGCCTCCGCCGCCGGAAGGTTAGAGGTTTCGGTAAAAGGCGCCGAGGCCGAGGTTGCGGTTTATTCGCCCGAAGGGGAAGTAATTTCATCGGGCAGGGCCGCGGAAAACAAGCCTTATGAGACCGAAATAGCCGGCGTTAAGCTTTGGAGCGCCGAGACCCCGGTTCTGTATCGGGTAAAGATATCGGCGGCGGGGGAGGAAATAGGCGAAAAGGTCGGCTTCAGGGATATATCCGCAGAGGGCGGAGTTATAAAGGTAAACGGCCGGGCGGTAAAGTTCCGCGGAGTAAACCGCCACGACAGCTATCCCGACACCGGCTATGCCGCGACGGTCGAAAAGCTCAGGGCCGATCTTTTGCAGATGAAGCGGTACAACATCAACGCGATACGAACCTCTCACTACCCCAACGCGCCGATCTTCTATAAACTCTGCGACGAGTTAGGGTTCTACGTTATAGATGAGGCGGACCTTGAGGCCCACGGCAGCATAGACGTTTATCAGGACTTTAACTGGAGCAAGCCGGGCGGCTACGGGGGAATAGCGCTAACGGTGAGAATGCCGGAATTTGAGGCGGCGATACGAGACAGGCATACGCTTTTGGTCTCGCGCGACATAAACCGCCCCTGCGTAATATTCTGGTCGATGGGCAACGAGGCGGGGTACTCCGACGCGATGAGGCGTTCGGCGGAGTTTATAAAATCGCTCGACCCGACGAGGATAGTCCACTACGAGAGCACCCATCGGCTTGACGACGGGGATTTCCATGAGCTTGACGTAGTTTCAAAGATGTACCCGGCGGTGGATTACGTTGAAAACTACCCCGAGAGCGAATCGGAGGCGATGGGCAGGCCGCTGGTGCTCTGCGAATACTGCCACGCGATGGGCAACGGCCCGGGCGACCTTGAGGACTACTGGCAGGCGATATATAAAAATGAAAAAGTCTCGGGCGCGTTTGTCTGGGAGTGGTGCGACCACAGCGTAGCGGTCGGCGTAAACGCCGACGGTTCTCCGAAATACGGCTACGGCGGGGATTGGGGCGAACGCCACAACGACGGCAATTTCTGCTGCGACGGATTGAACTATCCCGACAGGCGGCCCCACACCGGCCTCGAGGAGGTAAAACAGGTGTACCGCCCGGTCAGGGTCGAAAGCCTCGGCGCGGGGGAATACCTCTTTAAGAATATGCTGAACTTTACCGCCGCCGAGGATATACTGACCTGTTACTATGAGATCACCGAGTCTGGCGAAGCGATCAGGACCGGCGAGGTAGAGCTTGATCTGCCCGCCGGGGGCTCTCAGAAGATAAGCATACCCGAGACCCGCGACAGGCCCTTCAGCAGGTATATAAGGTTTATCTTCAAACAGAAAAATGATACCCCGTGGGCGGAAAAGGGCTTTACCGTCGCCTTTGATCAGCTTATGATCCACGAGGAGAACCTCAGGACCCTGCCCGAGGACATTCCCGGAGAGGCAAGAGTAATATCCGAAACGCCGATTGAAATAAAAATAGCCGCCGCCGGAACCGAATTTACCTTCGACCGCCGACATGCGGAGATATCTTCAATAATAAAAGACGGCGAAAGCATTATCGACAGGCCGGTGAGGTTCAACTTCTTCCGCGCGCCTACAGATAACGACACTCAGCGCGGCGACTGGCTGAGGCTTCATCTTCACGACTACATCACAAAAGTTTACTCGACATCAATTAAAAAAGAGGGCGGCCGCGCAGTCATCGCCGCAGATGTGTCCTTCGGCTGGAGCATTCTCAGACCCTTTGCCCGCGGCGCCGTTAAGTATACGGTATCGCCCGACGGGAGCGTGAACATCAAAGCGGAGCTTACGGCGGACGAAAAGGTAAAAATCCTGCCGAGGTTCGGCATAAGGCTTTTTGTTCCGAAGATGTTTGAGCAGGCCGAGTATTACGGCTACGGCCCCTTTGAAAGCTACTGCGACAAGCACCGGGCGTCCTATATCGGCAGGTTTGAGGGGCGTATCCCGGAAATGTTCGAGAACTACATTCGCCCTCAGGAAAACTCATCTCACTGGGGCTGCAAGTATCTTAAGATCAGCGGCGGAAAGAGATTGGTAAAATTCGAGGCGGCCGGCGATCTGAGCTTTTCGGCGATGGAGTACGCCGAGGAGGAGCTGGCCTTCAAGAGCCATGCGTATGAGCTGGAGAAGTGCGGGTCGAACGTTATCTGCGTCGACGCGCAGATGCAGGGCGTGGGGTCTAATTCCTGCGGGCCGGAGCTTGCGGAAAAGTACAGGATACCCCTGCCCGAGCTGAGGCTGGACCTGACGTTCAGGGCGGAGTAGAGGCAGCGCAGCCGACGGCCCGGGCGAAGCCCGCCCCGCGCGTAGCGCGGGGCCAGCGCGCCGCAGGCGCGCTGCGGCGGCCCGGAGGGCCGCCGGGGCTTCGGCCTGCCAGAGGTCAGAAGTCAGAAATCAGAAAACAGATGAAGGTAGGAGCGAGGTCGGCGGAGAGCAGGATCTTGCGACAAAGGCAAAGGGGCGCGGCATAGGGGGCAGAGAGTTACAGGTTACCCGGATGCAATTCATTTTTATCAAACTTTGAAAAAGCTTTTCTGTCTTCTGATATCTGATTTCTGACTTCTAATAGCGCCCCTCCCCCTCCCGACTTGCGCTGAAAGACCGGGCATAGCAGAACCCCCTCCCCTCGAGGGGAGGGGCCGGGGGTAGGGTGATTCAAATAGTATGAGCGCATAGTAGTTAGAGAGTAGTTGTTAGTAGTTAGTTGATGTGGGTGCTGAGAGTAAAAGATAATACGAGGGTAAGCGAATACCTTTTTACAAGGTAGGCGCGGGCGGCAATCTAATTACTGATATATCTGCGGTGGCCGCCCGCGCCGGTTCACCCCTCCCCCGCCCAGCTTTTTGCAGAAAGCCCGGGCATAGCAGTATCCCCTCCCCTCGAGGGGAGGGGCCAGGGGGTGGGGTGATTCAAATAGCATGAGAAAATTTCCGCAAGGAAATTTGCGAATACCTTTTTATAGT
>CANRHA010000120.1 GCA_947630315.1 uncultured Clostridia bacterium | reverse complement strand
CCGTGGAGAACGAGGGGCATGTCGCCTACGGTCTTCTTGATGTTTTCAAGAACGTCGAATCTGAGGCCGGGCCAGTTAGCGGGATATTTGCCGTGAATGTTTCCTATTCCGGCGGCAAGCATAGTTACGCCGAGGTCGGCTATCTGCTTGCATTCTGCGGGGTCGGCGCATTCGCCCATTCCTACAACGCCGTCCTCTTCGCCGCCTATGGCGCCCACTTCGGCCTCAAGGGAGATGCCGAGAATGTCGCAGGTGTTTACAAGAGCGGTGGTGAGCTTGATGTTTTCTTCGATGGGGTAGTGAGAGCCGTCGAACATTATAGAGCTGAAGCCGGCGTTGATGCAGGCCTTTGCGCCCTCAAAGGTTCCGTGGTCAAGGTGAAGGGCTACCGGTACGGTTATGTTGAGGCCCTTTAACATTCCGTTGACCATTCCTACAACGGTATCGTAGCCGCACATGTACTTACCTGCGCCCTCGGATACGCCGAGAATTACCGGAGCCTTAAGCTCCTCGGCGGTCTGAAGAATGCACTTTGTCCACTCTAAGTTGTTGATGTTGAACTGACCGACGGCATAGTGACCGTCGCGCGCCTTGTTGAGCATTTCCTTTGCTGATACGAGCATGTTTATTACCTCCAAGAAAAATTTCTGATTACATTATAACCGATGCGCGGACAAATTGCAATAATATTCACAGATTTTTTTGGCATAACTTTACTTGCGTAATCGGGGCGGCGCGAGGAAAAATAACTGTTAAGAACTTCTTTGAAAGGATGATTTTTTTGAAGACTGCAATTTCACGCCGCGGAATAATAAGGTTTGCGTCGTTTATGATCGCACTTGTGGCCGTTTTGGCTGCCGCCGACTGCATATATATGAAGAAGGTCGAGAGGCTTGAAAACACGATAGAGGCGGGATATATGAACGCCGTTGAGGAGCTGGCGCAGAACGCCGGACAGATAAGCGCGGTTCTTGAAAAGGGCCGCTACGCCTCGTCTCCCGCGATGATGACGAAGCTCTCGTCGAGCCTGAGCGAAAAGGCCGCCGCCGCAAAGGCTTCGCTTGAAAGCCTGCCGGTTTACGGAATGAGCATAGACAACCTTGAAAAATTCCTCTCCCAGGTAGGAAACTATGCGCGTTCGCTCTCAGAAAGGGCGACCGCCGGTGAAAAGCTGAGCACCGACGATCGCCAAAACGTTGAAAAGCTCGGCGAATGCGCCGAAAAACTCAGCTCGGGGCTGTGGGAGCTTCAGGCGGGGCTGTTGTCGAACGACGGCAGCATAACAGAACTTTTCAGCGAGGTAGACGGCGAACTCGGCGGGATCGTCTCCGACGGGTTTTCCGGCCTTGAGGACAGCCTCAGCGACATGCCGAAGCTTATTTATGACGGCCCGTTCTCGGATCATATACTGGAGCGTGTTCCGGCCATGACGAGCGGGGCGGAAGAAATAACCGAGGAGGAAGCTCTTGCAAAAGCCGCGGCCGCTATAGGCGCGGACAGCTTCAGGGTACACCTCTGCGACAGCGGCGAGGAGGGCAGAATGCCGGCCTACTGTTTTTACTGTGAGGGCGCGAGGTGCGCGGTATCCAAAAACGGCGGATACGTTATCTACTGCCTCAAAAGCCGCGCCGTAAGGGATTCTGAAATATCCCCCGAGGAGGGCTGCCGCCGCGCCGAGGAGTATCTTAAAGATCTCGGCATAGGCGGAATGGAGAGAACCTACTTCGAGACCTACAACAACGTTCTGACTGTTAATTTTGCCTACCGCGAGGACGGCGTAACCTTTTACACCGATCTTATAAAGGTCGCGGTCGCCCTCGACGACGGCGAGGTAATAGGGTATGACGCGCGCGGATTCTTGGTAAACCATCGCGACAGAAGCTTCCCCGAGCCTAAAATCGGCAAGGACGAAGCCTCAGAGAGCGTTATGCAGGGGCTTAAGGTCAAAAACGTCGGGCTTGCGGTTATACCGACCGACGCCGTAGACGAGGAACTTTGCTATGAGCTGAGCTGCGAATCGGAGCAGGGCAAGGAGGTGCTGATATACGTCAGCGCCGTCACCGGCGAGGAGCGCGATATCCTCATTCTGCTGAAATCCGACACCGGCGTGCTGACCGTGTAGCCGCCGCCTTCTGCTCCTAACGGTACCCCGGGCGAAGCCCCGGCGGCCCTATGGGCCGCCGCAGCGCGCCGCAAGCGGCGCGCTGGCCCCGCGTTCCGCGCGGGGCGGGCTTCGCCCGGGGTAGAGGTCAGAAATCAGATATCAGAAAACAGATGAAGGTAGGAGCGAGGCCGGCGGATAGCAGGGGGCTGCGGTAGGAGCAGAATGTTGCGGCAACGGTGGCAGAGAGTTCCGGTATGTCCACATGTTTTCGTCTTGTTGCAAACCTGGTAAAAGCATTTCTGACATCTGATATCTGACATCTGTCATCTGACCGCACCCCTCCCCCCGGGCTGTGCAGTAGCCTACGGTTTCGCACCGCCCCCTCCCCTCGAGGGGAGGGGGGCCGGGGGTGGGGTGATTCAAATAGCATGAGCGGATAGTAGTTAGAGAATAGTTGCTAGTAGTTAGTTAATGTGGTGCTGACGGTGAGCGATAATACGAGGGTAAGCGAATACCTTTTTATAGTGCGTCAGCGGCTGTCTGTCTTGCCTTTCCGGGAATGAGGCACAATGAACCGGATTATTTAAAATAGTATGAGCGTAGCGAATACCTTTTCATCAATCGGGAGGCTCGCGGGTGGGTATTTTATATAGGGTGTTTGTACAGCTTAAATAATATGAGCGAAGCGAATACCTTTTCATCAGTTGGGTAGCGGCTACGCACTCTGTCACTCTCGCCCCGGGCGGAGCATTTCTGATTTCTGCCCTCTGTCCTCTGTCCTCTGTCTTCTACTCGAGCATGAGCGCAGCGAATACCTTTTTACAAGGTAGGCGCGGGCGGCAACCTGATTGCGGATTTGTTTGCGGTGGCCGCCCGCGCCGGTTCACCCCTCCCCCGTCCGGACTATGCAGTAGCCCGCGGCTTCGCAACCCCCTCCCCTCTAGGGGAGGGTGGCAGGGGGTGGGGTGATTCAAATAGCATGAGAAAATTTCCGAAAGGAAATTTGCGAATACCTTTTTATAGCGTGTCAGCGGCTGTCTGTCTTGCCTTTCCGGGAATGAGGCACAATGAACCGGTTCATTTAAAATAGCATGAGCGCAGCGAATACCTTTTCATCAATCGGGAGGCTCGCGGGTGGGTATTTTATATAGGGCGCTTGTACAGTTTAAAATAATATGAGCGAAGCGAATACCTTTTCCCCAATGTGACGTTGCCGCACTTTGTCACTCCCGCCCCTGTCCGGGCGCTCTATCACCTATCCTCTAACATCTAATATCTATAATGTTTCGGCCACATCCGCCGCCCCGCCCCAAGAAGTACATACCCGCCGCCCTCCGTCCTCCGATTTCCAACTGTTTTTTATACAATATATACAATACTGTTGCCTAAAGTTTGGTATTGCCTTTTGTGTCAAAATGATATATAATTAAACATGACGTTGGATTTTATTGTAGAAATCCGATAAAAATCTACTTATACCCGAATGGAGAGATTAAATTGAAAAACTACGACAGCTCACACATCAAAAACATAGCGCTTGCGGGTCATTCCGGCTCGGGCAAGACCTCGGTGGTCGAGGCGCTGCTTTATAAAGCGGGCGTTACCGACCGCCTCGGTAAGACCCTTGAGGGCAACACCGTTTCGGACTACACCCCGATAGAGGTTGCAAAAAAGTGCTCAATATATACCTCCCTCTCTTTTTATGAGAGAAACGGGATAAAGGTCAATATTCTCGACACCCCCGGCCTGTTCGATTACGCCAGCGGCCTTGTTGAGGGCGTTTTCGCTGCGGATTGCCTGCTTATAACCGTTTCGGCGAAGTCGGGTATCCATGTCGGCACCAAGAAGGCGTATGACGCCGCCGTCGCCCATAAGACCCCGCACATGTTCGTGGTCACAAAGATCGACGACGAGAACGCAAACTTCTCTAACGTACTTACAAACCTTAAAACCGAATTTGGCTCCTCTGTATGTCCGCTCGTAGCCCCGCTGATCAAGGACGGCAAGATCGTCTCCTATTACGATCTTCTTGCGGGAAAGAACTACAAGTACGACGCCAAGGGCAACCGCATAGACGCCGGCGAACCCGATCCCACCTACCGCATCGAGGGCCTGATGGAGGCGATAGCCGAGGCCGTAGCCGAGACCGACGAAGACCTCATGAATAAATTCATAGACGGCGAGCCGCTTACCCATGACGAGCTTGTAAACGGCGTTCACAACGGAATAATCAACGGCCTTATAACCCCCGTCACCTGCATTTCGAGCGTCGATTTGGAGGGCGCCGATCTTCTCATGGATCAGATAGAAAAGCTCCTTCCGTCGCCTCACGAGACCGCGGGCATTGTCGGCAAGGATCCCTCCGGAAACGAAGTCAAGGTCACATACGAGGCCGCGGATCCCCTTTCGGCGTTCGTATTCAAGACCGTAGCCGACCCGTTTGTAGGAAAGATGTCCTTTATAAAGGTGATGAGCGGCAAGCTTGAAGCCGGCAAGGAAATTGTAAACGCGACCACCGGCGGCACCGAAAAGGTCGGCAAGCTTATAAACCTTGTAGGCAAAAAGCAGATAGAAGTTCCCTACGCCGGCGCGGGCGATATAGTCGTTGCTACAAAGATGTCGGTAAACACCAACGACACGATTTGCGACGCTTCAAGGGTCATCGAGTTTGAAAAGCTCGTGTTCCCGAGACCCTGCTACTCGGTATGCGTAAAGGCAAAATCACAGGGCGACGAGCAGAAGATCTCCGGCGCCATGCAGAGGATACTTGAAGAAGATCAGTCGCTCAGCTACGCTCAGGACGACACCACCTTTGAGCAGATCCTCTCCGGCCTCGGCGAGCAGCATATAGAATCCACCCTTTCTAAGCTAAAGACCGGCTTCGGCGTAGATGTTGTCACCTCGGTGCCGAAGGTATCATATAAAGAGACTATCCGCAAGAAGGTAAAGGTCCAGGGCCGCCATAAAAAACAGTCGGGCGGCCACGGCCAGTACGGCGACGTTTGGATAGAGTTTGAACCCTGCGATTCCGACGAGCTTGTATTTGCCGAGAACGTATTCGGCGGCGCCGTTCCGAGAAACTTCTTCCCCGCCGTTGAAAAGGGCCTTCAGGATTGCATGAAGAAGGGCGTTCTTGCCGGATTCCCGGTAGTAGGCGTTAAGGCTACCCTCGTAGACGGTTCCTACCACCCCGTAGACTCCTCCGAAATGTCCTTCAAGCTTGCGGCTTCAATAGCCTTTAAAGAGGGCATGAAGCAGGCTCAGCCGGTCCTTCTCGAACCTATAGATATGCTGACCGTAACCGTTCCCGACGCCAACACCGGCGACATGATGGGCGAGCTCAACAAGCGCAGGGGCCGCGTTTTGGGAATGAACCCCGCCAAGAAGAAGGGCCTCACCACCATCGAGGCCGAGATACCCGAGAGCGAGGTACACGACTTTGCGATGCTCGTAAGGCAGAT
>CANRHA010000119.1 GCA_947630315.1 uncultured Clostridia bacterium | reverse complement strand
CCGCCGGCCCCTCCAGCTACGGAATGACCGACACCATGGGCAGAATGCACTCAGACGCACAGTTTGCCGGCTCGTCCTCCGTTCCCGCCCACGTTGAAATGATGGGCCTCATCGGAATGGGCAACAACCCGATGGTCGGCGCCTCCGTCGCCTGCGCCGTCGCGGTCGAAGAAGCGATGAAGTAATTTTCACGGCACAGATGAAGTAAATTTCGCTGTTCATAAGAAAGGCCTCCTGAAAGCAGGAGGCTTTTTCAATGGGATCTTATCGCGGCAGGACCGCGTCGGAGGTTCCGATTTTCTACTTCTTTATAACCGCTACGCTGACTACCCAGGCTAAAATTCCGCCGAGGGCGACAAATTCGCTCGCGCCGGTTTTGGGGTTGACGTCGGGAATCTCGCCGGAAGTGTTGGGGTTTTCCGAAACGCTGTCGCCGGGCTCGTCCGCCGGAGGGGTGGGCATCTCGTACTTGACCGTGCGCATCTCGTTCATCTCAGCGCACTGGTTCGCGATCTCGTCAAAGCTGAAATCGGTCTTTTTACAGGTGAACTTGTAGCCGATCACGTTTGCGATTTCCGGCGGATAAGACTCGAGTATCATGCCGTCCCAGGCTACCTCAATTACCGTGCCGAGCGGGATATTTTCAAGCCGCCTCGCCGTTTCAAGAAGCTCGTCGCCCTCGACCGAACCGTCGCTTGTATATGATATCTCCGGGCAGCCGCCGACGTCCTCGCTATCGGCAGTCGGGTCGATACGCAGGTTCACGGTGGTGAAATATGTGTTCTCCGACGCTTCGGAGCCTTCAACAGGATAACTTTCTTTATATGATAAAGCAAGCAATATGCCGTTCTCGTCGGTAAGGCTTCCGACGACCGTGAAATCCTTTTTCGCACAGTAACAGCCGTTTTTATCCGCATGAAGTCCAAGCTCGGAGCTGAGGATGCGCTCGGCGTCTTCATAAGTTACAAAGCCGAGCTCATCGACAAATTCGGCATAATAAACCTCGCCGAAACCGCCGGGATATGATTCGTCGACATAGCCGTTCCACGAAACGCGGATACCCGTTCCCGCAGGAATAGGCTCTCCGGCCTCAAATGCCCTGAGGGCCGCCTCGTCGCCGTCGTCCTCTGAGGCGGTTATCGGGAATTTTTCGGGATTTAAAACAAGGGTCATGACTCCGGCCGCCCTGTCGCTGCGATCAACAAGGATAACAGAGGTCGCGCCGTCCTTGACCTCGCTGTATAAGACCGTGAAATCCCGGGTCACGCGCGCGGGCTCATCGGCACAGAATGCCGGAAAAACCGCGCAAACGAAAATGATGAGCGCCGCCAAAGCGGCAAAAATTTTACGCATTTTAATTCCTCCTTTTATATGTAATACGCGCGAGGAAGGGGAAATATTGCGGGGAGGGGGAAATTTTTGGGGGATTTGGGGGAGGGAGGGAAACTCTCTGCGCCCCTGATGTGGCCAAAATGCCCACATCACAGATATTAGATATTAGATGTTAGAGTTTAAATGTGTCACCTTCGGTGACGAATTTAAGTGTATGGGATAACGTGGGCGGAATGGACACTTCCCTGCAATTGACTTTCCCTTACATTCGTGGTATACTTGCAATAATTATATGTAAAAGGAGTTTTTACCATGGACAAGCTTTTAAAACTGCTTCGCACCAACGCGCGGCTTTCAAACGCCGAGCTCGCCGTGATGATAGGCTCGACCGAGGACGAGGTTGCAAGGCAGATCAAAGAATACGAGCGCACCGGCGTCATAAAAGGCTACAGCACCGTTTTTGATGAGGAAATAGTCTCTAAGGATTACGTCAGGGCAATAATCGAGCTCAAAGTCACCCCGAAGGCTCAGGTCGGATACGACGACATCGCCCGCCATATTGCCCAGTACCCCGAGGTTGAGAACATCTACCTCGTTTCGGGCGGATACGACCTCTCGGTAACTCTGAGATGCCGCAGCCTAAAAGAAGTCTCCGACTACGTTGCCCAGCGGCTCGCGACAATAGACGGCGTTGTGTCGACGACGACGCACTTCTTCCTTCAGAAATATAAGGAGAGCGGTATCATGCTCATCAGCGAGGAAGCCGACGAGCGGATAATGCAGTAAAATATTATGGATTACTCAAAGATTCTCAGCAAAAAAGCCGTGGCCTTAAAGCCGTCGGGGATAAGAAAATATTTCGATATAGCCGCTAAACTCGATAACGTCATCTCGCTCGGCATAGGCGAGCCTGATTTTCATACGCCGTGGGCGATACGCCGCGAGGCAATAAAAGCTCTCGAACGCGGCAAAACCATTTACACCGCCAACGCCGGCCTAATTAAGCTCAGAGAAGAGATCTCCCGCTACATTTCAGACCGCACCGGGGTTAATTATGACCCTGACGGCGAGATAATCGTGACCGTTGGCGGCTCAGAGGCTATCGATCTTGCAGTACGCGCCCTTGTTGAACCGGGCGATGAGGTGATTATCCCCGAGCCTTCGTTTGTTTGCTATAAGCCTATAGTCGAACTTACCGGCGGCGTGCCGGTGATAATAGATACAAAAGAGGAGGACTGCTTTAAGCTCAGGGCGGACGACCTCAAAGAAAAGATCACCCCGAAAACAAAGCTCCTGATACTCCCCTACCCCAACAACCCTACCGGCGCGATCATGACCAGACAGGACCTCGAACCTATAGCCGAGCTTCTTCGCGGAACGGATATCATGATCCTGACCGACGAGATATACTCGGAGCTTACCTATAACCGCAAACATTTCTCAATGATCTCCCTTGACGGCATGGCCGAGAGAACTATCTACGTCAACGGGTTCTCAAAGGCTTTCGCCATGACCGGCTGGAGGCTCGGGTATATGTGCGCGCCGAGGGAAATAGTAAAACAGGCGGTCAAGATCCATCAGTTCGGGATAATGTCCTCGCCGACGGTAAGCCAGTACGCGGCGATCGAGGCCCTTAGAAACTGCGCCGACGACGTTGAAAACATGGTCTCGGAATACGACATGAGAAGGCGGTACCTCGTCGACGCTTTCAACAAGCTCGGGCTTACCTGCTTCGACCCCGAGGGGGCTTTCTATGTTTTCCCCTGCATAAAATCCACCGGGCTTACAAGCGACGAGTTCTGCGAAAGGCTTTTATATTCAAAGCGCGTAGCGGTCGTTCCCGGAACGGCCTTCGGCGACAGCGGCGAGGGGTTTGTAAGGGTCTCCTACGCGTATTCAAGAAAACACCTTGAGACCGCGATCGAAAAGATAGCCGAGTTTTTAGAGGAGCTTTAACATGCCGACTGAAAATGCGCACGCCAAAATCAACCTCACCCTTGATATCGTCGGCAGGCGCGGCGACGGCTACCACCTGCTTGAAACGGTAATGCAAACGGTGTCGCTTTTCGATACGGTAACGGTCGAAAAGGCCGAGGGAATTACCCTCACCTGCTCCGAGCCGGATATTCCCACCGACAGTAAAAACACCTGCTACAGGGCCGCTGAGCTTTTTATCGGCGAAACCGGCGCGGGCGGGGCAAAAATACATATCGAAAAGCGCATTCCCTCACGGGCGGGGCTCGGCGGCGGCTCCTCCGACGCTGCCGCCGTTTTAAGGGCCATGAACCGCCTCTGCGGCTTTCCGCTGACGCGTGAAAAGCTTATAAATATCGCCGCAAAGGTCGGCGCCGACGTTCCGTTCTGCGTCGACGGCGGCTGCGCAGTATGCCGGGGGATAGGCGAAAAAATCGAGCCGGTAAGCGGCTTCGGCGAGAGGTATATCCTGCTCGTAAAGCCGGATTTCGGGATATCTACGCCCGAGGCCTACCGGCTGTTTGATGAAAAGGCCCTCGGTTCGGTAAACGGCACGGCCGAATTTTGTTCGCTGATCTCCCGCGGCGCCGACCCCTGCCCCGCCATATCAAACGACATCGAAAGAGCGGTAGACAGCCCGATCATCAAAAAAATCAAGCGTGAACTCATAAAAAACGGCGCGAGGGCCGCAGAAATGACCGGGAGCGGCTCCTGCGTTTACGGCGTTTTCGACGGCGAAAAAACGTCGGCCGACGCCGAAAAATCACTAAAAGGAGCGTGGCCGTTCGTATGCCTTTGCAGGACTATAAGCGCTGTAAACTCTGCCCGCGAAAATGCGGAGCAGACAGAACCGAAACCGTAGGAGCTTGCGGCCAGAGCGACAGGATAAAAATCGCAAGGGCGGGGCTTCATATGTGGGAGGAGCCGTGCATATCGGGCAAAAACGGCTCGGGAACAGTTTTCTTCAGCGGCTGCACCCTAAGATGCTGCTTCTGCCAGAATTATGAAATTTCTCAGGAAAACCGGGGGTATTATATCTCCGAGGACGAGCTTTCGGATATATTTTTCGATCTTAAGAAAAAGGGCGCGCACAATATCAACCTTGTGTCGCCTACCCCTTTTCTGCCGTCGGTAAAGCGGGCGCTTGAAAAAACAAAGCCCGCGCTCAAAATACCCGTTGTAGTGAACTGCGGCGGGTATGAGCTTGCGGAAACGGTGGATATGATGGACGGCTTGGTGGATATCTGGCTGCCCGATTTAAAGTATTTTTCGCCCGAGGCATCAAAAAAATATTCCGGCGCCGGGGATTATTTCAAGGTCGCTTCCGAGGCGATCATAAAAATGCAGAAACAGGTGGGAAAGCCGATCTTTGACCGAGACGGAATGCTTCTGCGCGGGGTTTTGGTCAGGCATTTGGCGCTGCCGACGCTGAGGAAGGATTCCGAAAAGGCGATAGAATTTTTGGGGGAGAATTTCAAGAGCGACGAGATACTCATCAGCATAATGAGCCAGTACACGCCGATGTACCGAGCCGCCGAGCACCCCGAGATCAACAGGAGAATATCGACGTTCGAGTATAACTATGTTCTCGCCGCGGCGCAAAGGTGCGGCTTTGAGGGCTTCTCGCAGGACAGAAACTCGGCGCAGCGGGCGTATGTTCCGCCTTTTGAGGGGGAAAAAGCATAAAGGGGGCGGTTTTACGGAGATAAAATTAAAACGCGCCGACCTGGCCGACGCGGAAACGATATGGAAAATGCAGACAGAGGCTTTTTTAGAGATGTACAGAAAATATCGCGACGACAAAACAAGCCCCGCCGCCGAGTCTGAGGATAAAACTGCCGCGAGGCTGAAATCGCCCTATACATATTACTATTTTATAGAGACGGACGAGGGCGCAGTCGGCGCGATCAGGGTAGTAGACGAAAATGACCCGAATAAGCCGAAAAGAATTTCGCCGATTTTTATTATGCCGCAGCACAGAAACAAGGGCTTTGCGCAAAAAGCGATACTTGAGGCGGAAAATATCCACGGAGCCTCGAACTGGGAGCTTGAAGCGATCTTGCAGGAGGCCGGAAGCTGCGCGCTTTACGAAAAGCTCGGCTACCGCCGAACCGGCGAGGAGCGGCAGATCGCCGAGGGAATGACCCTGGGAACTTTCAGGAAATAGAGGCAGACCGTTAGGAAAATCCCCTGACTTTGGGTAAAAAAAATTTTGTCAACAAAAATTCCCCGGGGCGTTATGACCGCGGGGAACTTTTTATCTTTAATACTCAAACTCGCCCTCGAAGACCTTTACCGCGCTGCCGGTCAGCGTTACCT
>CANRHA010000118.1 GCA_947630315.1 uncultured Clostridia bacterium | reverse complement strand
GCCTGCCGTAACATGTGGTATGACCGCCGTCTCGCTGCAAGCGCCGTATCCTCGCCGATTTTACGTCTTTCGGGATATCGTTATAGTTGCCGCCCGGCTTTACATGGGCGATTATATACCTGTCAAGTTCGCTCATTCTCGGGATAAAATGCTCGGTCACGGCTTTTGACGATCTCATCTCGGTCTGATAATCGGAAAACGGGGGCTGAGCGTATTCGACCTCGGCGTTTTCGTCCTCGGCGGCCGCAGGCAGATCGCCTATCGCCTCTTTTACGCTGACGTAGTTTTTCAGGCCGCTGCCTGGCTCGCCGTGGGTCTCGGGCGGAAAGACAAATTCCTCGCCGTTTTTAAGACCTACTATAATGACCCTCTTGCGGAGCTGAGGCACGCCGTAGGCCGCGGCGTTCACAACCTTTGCGGAGACGGTATAGCCGATCTGCTCAAAGGTTTTTTTCAGAAGATCAATTATCCTCTGGCCGGCGGAATTTTTTGCCGAAAGCAGCCCGGGCACGTTCTCAAACAAAAAAGCCCTCGGCTCTACCGCCCTGATTATGCTTATGTACTTCCATACGAGTCTGCCGCGCGCGTCTTCGGTATTGCGGTTTCCCGCAAGCGAAAAAGATTGGCAGGGCGGCCCGCCGATCACGACGTCCGCCTTCGGGATCAGGCTTATATCTATGCTGTTGATGTCCGCGCAGATTATTTCTCCCACGTTGGCGCGGTAGGTCTCGGCGACGTTTTTGTCGACGTCTATCGCCCAGACTATCTCGTACCCCGCGGACTTAAATCCGAGATCAAGGCCGCCGCCGCCCGAAAACAGACTAACGACTTTCAGCGCCATATCCGCCCTCCTCCAATCTGCTTTTTCTGAGGTTTTTATACGCCCCCGATATCCTCTCAAAGCTCCACGGGGCGTACCCCGAGATCGCCCCGGTTATTTCTTCAGACATGTTTTTCCCGGTGGAGATCATCTTCTTTGAAAGCTTTATCAGAGTCTTTTTGTCATCTTCTTTAAAGCCCGAAATATCCGGGAAACAAAGCTGTTCAAGGTCGTAGCGCTGGAGCTTTAGCAGACCCGCGCCGTGCCTTTTTCCACAGCGTTCAAGCTGATAATATGTATAATAGTTATTTAACAGCGCAAACATCAGCAGCCGGTCTATCTTCGGGTATATAATGTAAAAATTGTCGCGCACGGCGTCGCCCGAGGCGTTCATTATAAACTTCATGCCGCTTCTTACAAAGTAGCTGAATATTATCCCTGCGCCGTCCGGCGGCTGAAGCTCATACCATTTTTTCCCTGCGGCTATTTTATCATATAGCGTCCTCGGGCGCTTTTGATCTTTTATACTTTCGGCGCATGAGGTCAAATACGCCGTCGTCTCCTCCGAGGCGCTGCCGGTTATCTTTAGAAGCCTGTCCTTTGCGGCGTTTTCGGTGCTGTAGCCGGTAACGCACTTCGGGCCGGAAATTATCGGCACAGTGTCGCTTTCGGGAACCGGCGGGTTGATGAAAATGCCGTTGCAGCCGGTGGTGAGGCCCCTTCTTATATCGGCGTATATGGAAAATTCAACCGGCATGTCAAGCCCGCCCTCATCGGGAACGGAATGGCTCACGGTCACGCGGCCGCCGGCAAGTCTTGCATATTCGATATTTTCCCTGAGGCCGCCCGGGCTGTCGCTGCGGCGCATCTTTAAAATTACTACCTCTACCATTTCTGCGGTCTCAAAGATTTTCCCTGAGATGCGTATATGCCTTTCCACATCGCCGAGGGAGCGCATTAGCTTTTCAAACTCCCTGCCGCTTTTTGCGTTCTGCCAGCTTACCGGGAATATTGCAACCATCTCCCCGCCCTGTTCAAGCAGGCTCAGCGCCTTGACGATAAAGTACATATACATGTTCGCCGCGCCGGGCAGGCCGCCGAAAACCGGGTCCTTGCTGACGGAGCTTTTTGTTATCCCAAGGGGTTTGAGGTCGTCGATTTTTTCCTGCCTGATGTACGGCGGGTTCATTATAACGGCGTCGTACCGCAGAGCGGGATCGGCTTTGAGAAAATCGCCGCAAATGAGATCAATTCCGGGGTACTTTTTCTCAACATAAGAATAAAGCGCGGGGTCGATCTCGCAGCCGGTGATATTTTTATATCCGCGCCTTAAGCAGGCGTCAATAAAAACGCCCTTGCCGAAGCACGGGTCCAATATCCTTGCGGAGGGGCGAACGCTTAGCAGCGAAGCCATAAAATCCGCAACGGCATTATCGGTAAAAACCTGTCCTAAATCCATCTTCTCCGCCCTTTTCAGATCATGGCGCACTCTGCCCAACCGTCGGGCATGAAGCGCCTACACTTCCTCTGCTTTTCTATCTTTTGCGCCGGGATACTCCGCAGCGCCGTCTGTATTTATACGCTTTTCATCGGTAAGATCTGCCATTTCAGACCCTCCGAATGCGTAAATACTCCTTGAATTATATCATATTTATTATGTGTTTTCAATACCTTCCCCCAATTTGCGGCGATTTATTTGCATGAAAAAGGCCGGAGGGTATCCGGCCTTGAGAGGTTGATATTACATTTCCGAGCCTGAGCTGTAGTTGTCGCCGAAATCGCCCCAGGGGAAGAAGCCGTAGCCGTCAAAGTAGCCGTTCTGCCCCTGAGAATCGTCCTCCTCGGGAACGCTCAGCGCCGACTGCTTGCGGACCTTTACCGTCACCGTCAGATCAAGGCTCTCGCCCTGCCTCATGACCGTAAGAGTTACCTTTTCGCCGTCGCGGCATTTTGAGATCCTGCCTATAAGATCGTTGTTTTCCGATATCTTTTCGCCGTCGACCGCGGTTATAATATCGTTCGCCTGAAGCCCTGCCTCCTGCGCCGGGGAATCCTCCTCAACGCTCTGCACAACTACTCCCGAAAGCCCGAAGCGCCGGTACTCATCGCCCAAAGTGGATATCGTCACGCCTATATACGGCTTCTCAACGGTGCCGTCGGTGATTATCCCGGTTATGAGGTCCTTTACGCTGTCAATCGGTATCGCAAAGGCGATGTTGTCTATAGACGCCTCGCTCATCGAACTGCTTGAAAGCTTGGCGTTAGTTATTCCGATCACCTCGCCGTACATGTTGAACAGCGCGCCGCCCGAATTTCCGGCATTTATCGCGCAGTCGGTCTGGATAAGGTTCATCGCTGTCCCGCCGATGGTGACGCTGCGGTCAAGGGCGCTTATAACGCCGCTTGTGAGGGAGAACGTCAGCTCGCCTAAGGGGTTTCCTATCGCGCATACGCTGTCGCCGACATGCGAATCTTCCGAACTTCCCAAAACAACAGGCGTAAGCCCGTCCGCCTCGATTTTGAGGACCGCTATATCGTTCTGCTCGTCATAACCTATAACCTTCGCGGGGTAGCTCTCGCCGCCATATGTCGAAACGGTTATCGAGGTCGCGCCGTCTATAACGTGGTAGTTGGTGACGATATAGCCGTTGTCGGTGAGAATGAACCCCGAGCCGGAGGCCGCGGAGGTGGTGCGGTAGCCGAAGAAGTTTGTGTTGATCGAGGTAGTTATGCCCACAGTCGAATTGACGTTCTGGGCGTAGACCTCGGCCGCCGTCAGCTCACGGTCGACGTCGGTATGAACAACGTTGAGCGCCTGAGCCTCCCGGCTGCTTTCATAGATATTCGACACGACTGCGGGAAGGACATCGCTCTTAGTGAGCGCATACGCGCCGCCCGCCCCGACTGCTCCCCCCAAAAGCGAACAGCAGATTGCAACCGCTATTATCTTTCCTATGCCCGATGATTTTTTCGGCTTGACGTTCGCCTGAGAATACCCCGGCTGCTGATACTGCTGCGGGGCCTGATAGCTCTGGTACTGATAGTTTTGATAGCTGTATTCCTGTTCGTTCTGATTGTTTTCGTAGTTTTCACTCATAATTGCTGGTGCTCCTTTTATATCGGCAGGTAAGCCCTGCTTTTTTATTACGGCCTTATTATATCAGCCTCTTTTTAAGAAAATTTTAAAGCTGTGTGAAAAAATTTGAAATCTGCGGGAAAGTTTATACAGCTTATTTTCTCAAAAACTGCACAGTCTTAAACCGGTTTTCATCAACATAAAAGCGCCCGCAAATTTACGCGGACGCAGGTATAACGGTGTATGGAGCCTCAAAAGTCAGTCTGAAACGGTGAGGTCTTTTAGCCATCTGTATTTTTTATAGTTGCGGTAAACGGCGGGAAGCTTTACTATCTCGTCAAGGGTGATGACAAAGAACACGGCCGCAACGGGCAGCCTGAATACAAACGCCGCCAAAACTCCGAAGGGTATCGAATACGCCCACATGGTCACGGTATCGCATATAAAGCCGAACTTGGTGTCGCCGCCGGCGGAAAATACCCCGTTTATCGTCATAACGTTAATAGCCTGCCCTACCATGTTGTAGGTGCACATCCAGAGCATTAGGTGTAAATATCCGGCCGCGGTATCGCTTAGGTTATTTACCTTTAAGATCACAGGCTCGGTCAGGGGCATCAAAAGCCCAGAGACCGCCCCGCAGACTATCGCAAGCTTTATAAGCTTTGCGCCGTACTCCTTTGCAATATCGAGCCGCCCGGCGCCGAGCTCGTTTCCTACCATTATCCCGCCGGCGCTTCCGAGGCCGAACACCACGCAGGAAAGAAGATTCTTGACGATATTTGTCACCGAATTTGCCGCGACTGCGTCGTTGCCGAGATGGCCCATTATCACCGAGTACATAGAGAACCCGACCGCCCATACGATCTGGTTGCCCAAAGACGGCGCGGTGTACTTCCAGAACTTTCGGCGAAGCTCGTTTGCAGCCTTAAAGAGGTATTTTGCCCTCAGCTTTACCCGCTCCTTGCCCGACGTCTCGGCCATGCACCACAAAAGCTCGATAACCCGGGAGATGACAGTTGCAAGGGCGGCGCCGGCAATTTCAAGCCTCGGGAAGCTGAACAGCCCGAAGATGAATATTGAGTTCAGGATTATATTGATAACAACGCTCGAGGAGCTTATAATGCTCGCCATTCCCGCGCGGCCGCTGTTTTTTAAAGCGCAAAGGTAGGTCTGCGAAACAGATGTAAGCAAAAACGAGAACGCGACTACCCTTAAATACAGCGCGCCCATCTTTATTAGCGGCTCCTCGTCGGTGAATATCTTCATGACCGGCCCCGGGAATATTAGGCAGACGGCCATGAACATAAAGCCGGTCATAAAGGATACCCTCATAGCGTAGCCGAAGTATTTTTCGACCGAATCGCGGTCGCCCTTGCCCCAATACTGCGCGGCAAAGAGCGAAAGTCCGGTAGTCATCGCCATAAGTATCATATTCAACACAAAGGGGACCTGCGACGCAAGCGACACCGCCGAGAGCGATTCCTGAGTTAAGGCGCCGAGCATAAATGCGTCGGAGGCCGAAACCAGCGCCTGCATGAACATCTGAAACGCAATAGGCAAAATAAGGGATATTAGCTTTTTTGAAAATTCGCGGTTGTTGATCTTACTGTCCATACTCTCTCCTAAAAAACAGGAGATCCGAAGATCTCCTGCGCAGAATTAAATTTTATCAGGCGTTCAGCATTTCTACAATGCGCTCAACTGCGTCGGGCGGAACCTTATCGCCGACAAAGGA
>CANRHA010000117.1 GCA_947630315.1 uncultured Clostridia bacterium | reverse complement strand
GGTAAATTCATAGTGGGTCATTATGTGCGTGCAGAGCCACGCCGCGCCCATACACCAGACCGTCGCGGGCATCCATTGATCCTGGGGCGCGCAGTCTCCGAAAATGTCGGTGTTGTGATGAGCGCAAAACCCCTCAAGCCCGTACATGTCCATGGCGACCTTTTTTCCGTAGGGCAGCATTTTTTTGAGATGCTCAAACAGCGGCATTTCGCACTCGGGCAGGTTGCATACCCCCGCGGGCCAATAGTTCATCTCGGTGTTTATGTTTATCGTGAACTTGCTCCCCCATGGCGGGGTCTTGTCCTTGTTCCATATCCCCTGGAGGTTTGCCGGTCGGGTTCCCGGCCTTGAAGAGGATATAAGCAGGTACCTGCCGTAGTCGAAGTACAGCTCGCTCAGCTTAGGGTCGTCGGCGGCATTTTTCAGCCGTTCGTTTGTGGGAACTCCGCTTCTGTCCTCGCCGCAGTCGAGCTTTAAAGATACGCGGTCAAAGTAACTCCTGTAGTCCTCAATATGCCTTGCCTTTAGCGCGTCATACCCCAGCGCCATGGCCGTTTCAAGCCTTTCTTCACACCACTCCATAGGTTCGCCGCCGTAAAAATCGCTTCTTATAGTTATGCAGACGGTAAGCTCGGTTACGTTTTCAAAAACCGTTTCGGTCTCGTTCGTCCAGCCGAAGCCCTTCCAATCTGCGGCAAGCATAACGCAGTAGCGGCAGCCGTTTTCCGGCTCCTTAACGGTAAAATAGTTTCCCACGGCGCATACGTCCTGCTCGGCGTTTTCCCTCGGCGGATCAAGCCTGATTTTTCCGCTGAAAGCTCCGCCGTCCAAGGCTCTCTCGTGTATAACCATCACCTGATCCGGGCAGCTGACAAAGTACTCCCGCTCAAATCTATGGCCGTCCGCCGAAAATTCCACCCTGCAGACCGCGTTTGAAAGATCAAGTTCTCGACGGTACCCGGCGTATTCCCCGTGGTCAAATTCAAGCGAAACATGCCCGCAAGTGTCGTAATACCTCTGCTGATCGGGTATTGCGTAAAGGTCGCTTGCGCAAAGCTCCTCGGCCTCTTTTATCCTGCCCTCAATTAAAAGTTCGCGGCAGCGCTTATAGCTTCCCCTCGCCTTCGGGTTCACCCTGTTTCGGCCGCCGTCGCCCACCCATACCGTATCCTCGTTGAGCTGAACTATGTCATGCACAGGGTCGCCGTAGACCATTCCGCCTAAAGAGCCGTTGCCGATAGGCAGGGCGCTGTTCCAGCCCTCATTAAAAGCCTCTGCCCCCGTGGGCGCGGGGGCATTCAGATATATCCTGCTCATGAGAGATCTGCGGAGCATTCCGCCAAAAGCCTCGGTATTTCAAGGTGCTGAGGGCAGGCGTTTACGCACTGTTCGCAGCCGATGCAGTCGTCGGCCTTGCCCGATTCCTTTATAAGCTCGGCATATTTTTCGCGCGCTTCCCATTTTTTGTGAAGGTCGCGCTTCATTGTGTTGTAGATGGCGAAAATGTCCGGTATCTTTATCGACATCGGGCAGCCGTCGGTGCAGTATCTGCAGGCGGTGCAGGGTATTGCAAGCTTTATATCCTCGGCGGCGCTTAAAAGCATCGCCTTTTCGTCCTCGTTAAGCGGCTTAAAGTCCTCCATGTAAGACACGTTGTCCTCTACCTGCTCGATGTTGCTCATTCCGCTTAATACCACCATGACTCCCGGCAGCGAAGCCGCAAATCTGACGGCCCAGCTCGCGCAGGAGGCTTCGGGATCGGCGTCTTTAAGAAGCTTTTCAACCTTTTTGGGCGGATTTGCAAGCGCGCCGCCCTTTACCGGCTCCATAACTATTACCGGCTTGCCGTGCTTTACCGCGGTCTCGTAGCAAAGCCTCGACTGCACGCCGCCGTCCTCCCAATCGAGATAGTTTATCTGAAGCTGCACAAACTCCATGTCCGGCTGCTCGGTGAGTATCTTGTCGAGCGTCTCGGCGTTGTCATGGAAGGAAAAGCCCATGTGGCGTATCTTGCCGGCGGCCTTAAGCTCGCGCAGATAATCGAACGCGCCGGAATCCTTGGCGTACCGGTAGCTGTCGCGGTTGAGGGCGTGAAGCCAGTAGTAATCGATATACTCGACCCCGAGCCGCTCATATGATTCGTTAAACAGCTTCTCCATACCCGCCCTGTCGGGCTTTGAGAAGAGCGGCAGCTTTGTCGTTATAGTGAAGCTGTCGCGGGGGTGGCGCTTTACTACGCATTCGCGGAAAGCAACCTCGCTGAATCCGCCGTGATAAACGTAGGCGGTGTCAAAATAGGTGAATCCGCGGGATAAAAACTTGTCGACCATCTCGCTTACGCGCTCTAAATCGATGTCCTTTCCGTCGCTGCTCTTGCAGGGAAGGCGCATAAGCCCGAAGCCTAATTTCTTCATGTGTTTACCTCCTTAATTACTTTGCCGTTTTTTAGCGTTTACCCTGAGCGATCTCAAATACTCCTTTCGCTCATCGCTCAGCCTGTAGCTTTCCACCGCCTTTTGGATCGTCTTATTGTGCACCCGATCCGAAAGGCGCCTATTCTCTATGATCCTGACCGCGCAGCTCCACTGTTTGGCAAGCGCCGTCGCAAAGTACCACGCCTGCATCATATTTACATAATATTCCTCAGAACGCACCTCGGCGGCGAGATCGAGGTATTCCTCCTTAAAATCTTCGTCCAAAAAGTGCGCCATCAGCATTTCCAGCCCGAACCTGACGGTATAGGGCTTATCCGATTTAAGCCAGCCTCGTATTTTTTTGAGGAGTTCCGGCCGATTCTTTTTGAACCCCTTCGGCGAAAGCGCGTCGCAGACCGCCCAGTTATCGATATAGGGCAGGAATTTTTCGGTCATGGCAGCGGCCTCTGAAAAATCGGAAATATTGCAAAGTATCGCCGAATGCAGCACGTTTTCATCGTAAAAGCTGTGCGGCAGTTCGTCAAGAAATCTCTCCCTGACACTGTCCTCCAGCGATTTTGCAAGCCTGCGTATGTCGGGGATCCTCACGCCGACGATCTCGCTTTTTGAAAGTCCGGGAACGATTTTTGCCTGAAGATCGCGGTATTTAGGGTCGGAAAGCTCTATGAGAGCCTCGCCCGCCCTGCCGCAGTCGATGTAACGAAAATCGTTGAACTTGGCCGCGCCGCCGCTCGACGTTGTATAGCAGAACAGCCCGAACCGGCAGCCGGTGAAGTGGCGCAGATCAAAGTTCATGAAGTGGCGGCCGCCTATCTGCCTCAGGGCTTTGCCCTCGCGGATATAAAACTCGGCGTAGTCCTTGCCGATCCCGAACTCGAACGAGACCCGCAGCGTTGCCCTCGGGGAATTTATTTTGAACTCCTCGGCGCAAAACTCGCCGCCGTCCTCCCTTAAGATCAGCCTGACGGCGTAGCCCTCCGGCGTTTTTGATATCCCCAACGCGCCGTAACGGTACTGAAGCGCGGCGATCCCCGCAAAGCCGCCGTCTTTAAGCTCCGAGGCGTCGACCGTAACCTCCGCCGAGCAGCGCGGGTACAGCGCCCTTTGGGTGAGGGTGTTCTTCGCCATCTCAAAGTTCTCGGCGCGCATCGCTTCAATCCTCAGGCCGCCGCCTATGCGTATCTTATCCTTTACCGGGTTGTGGTTCCATTCCCACGCGCCGTTGAGGGGTTCCGAGTCAAAACTGTCGCTCACATAAAGCGGCGCGTATTCGTGCTCGGGGCGGGTAGATTTTACGCCCACCCTGCGCCGGGCATTCTCAAAAACCGGGAAGCCGGTCTCGTCAAAGCTCATTGGGATAAGGTTAGGTATCCTTCCCGCAGCGCCCATATCCGAAAAAATAACTCCGTACCAATCGCCGTCCGGGGCGTCGACGATACCTCCCTGGGCAACGCCGCTCACCTCGCCGAACTCGTCGCATATAACGTCCTTGCCGGTCCACGGGCCTTCGATACTGTCGGCCATGAACGCCGCCTCTACCCTGAACCAGCGGTCGCGGGTGCCGTGAATAAAGAACGCGTAGTATTTTCCGTTGATTTTGTAAAGGTGGCTGCCCTCGTAGCCGAGCGGGGATTTAGGCACGTCGCGGATAACGGTTTTATCAACGCCGCCCGGCTTAGGCCCCGAAAGATCAGCCTTAAGCTCGGTCACGCGGATATCCCTGTTTCCGTACATTATGTACACCCGCCCGTCGTCGTCGAACAGCAGCGACGGGTCGTGGTAAAATCCCTCGATACAGCTCTTTTTCCATGGCCCCGCTATGTTTTCGGCGGCATAGTGGTAGGTCTTTTTGGTGTCGTTGGCTATGAATACAACGTGGAATACGCCGTCGTGGTATCTCAATGTCGGCGCCCACATTCCGCAGCCGTAGGCGGTTTGGCCGTCAAGATTTTCCCGCGGGGTGTCCTCGAGAATATCGTAAACATGGGTGAAAAATTCCCAGTTCGCAAGGTCGTATGAGCGCAGGATAACGCAGCCCGGCATAAAGTACATGGTCGTGGAAGCCATGTAGTACGCGTCGCCTACGCGGATAACGTCGGGGTCGGGGTAATCGAGCCGGGTAAGCGGGTTTAGGGCGAAAATCTTATCCATCAGCCGAGTTTTACCTCAACGCCTACGCACTTTTTGCCGGTAAGGCTCTCGCTGAGGGCGTCGGGCTGTGAGGTTCCGAACCAAAGGGTAGTTTCGGCCTTTCTGTCGAGATATCTCTCGCCCTCGTCGTTTACGACCGTCAGGGCGCTCAGCGGGATATTCATCTCGACCCTGACGCTCTCGCCCTTGCCGAGAGTTACCTTTTTGAACCCGCAGAGGGCGTGGTTTCTTACCGCGTCCTTAGAAGCGGACTTGAAGTACACCTGTAAAATATCCGATGTCTCGGCGCCCGAGTTCGTCATCTCGGCAACAGCTTCAATATGATCGCCCACAAGTTTAGCCGAAGCCGATCTTACCCTAACGTCGCCGTAGCTGAGGCCGTAGCCGAACGGGTATAAAACGTTGTCGTCCTCGGCGCGCTCGTTACGGTAGGTGCGGTAACGCATTGAGTAATCGGTGAAGTCGGGCAGCTTGTGAACGTCTTTATAGAAGGTAACGGGAAGCTTGCCGCAGGGCGAGGTCTTACCGAAAAGTATCTCGGCGACAGCCTTGCCGCCCTCAGAACCGGGGTAGAACGCCTGTAAAATCGCGTCAGGCTCTGCCTCGATATTTAAAGACGAGCCGCTTACTATGACAACGACCGTGGGCTTTTTGACCTCGAGGACCCTTTCGACCAAAAGCCTCTGGGGGTCGGGGAGCCTTAATGTGAGCTTGTCGCCCGAAGCGTCGGTGTTCGAGGCGTCGCCCTGCTCGCCCTCTAAGGTTTCGTCAAGTCCTACGCAGAGTATTACCGCGTCGGAGTGCTCGGCGGCTATGACCGCTTCGGTTATCCTGTCGTTCGGCAGTCCGAGGCCCTCGACCCTGTCTTTAAACAGATGGCAGCCCTCGGAATAGAGCACCCTGCCGTCAAATTCGTCCTGGATTCCCTGCAAAATCGTCTCGTATCTTGAAGCAGTGCCGTGGTAGTTGCCCATCAGCGCCTTTTGACTCTGGGCGTTGGGGCCTATTACCGCAAGGGTCTTTATTGAATTTTTGTCGAGCGGGAGAATGCCGTTGTTCTTTAAAAGAACGCAGGCGCAGCGCCCCGCTTCAAGGC
>CANRHA010000116.1 GCA_947630315.1 uncultured Clostridia bacterium | reverse complement strand
CATCACCCTTATGACCTTCTTCCTCGGACTGTTTATAACCCTGATGCTCTCAAACCGCCTCTCCCGCCCGTTTAAACAGATCACCCGCGCGGCGGATCAGCTCGCCTCGGGAGACTATTCCACCCGCTTTGAGGGCGGCAACTACGCCGAGATCAACGAGCTTTCCGACGCTTTGAACTACGCGGCCGAGGAGATATCAAAGGTAGACAGCCTCAGAAACGACCTGATAGCCAACGTATCTCACGACCTCAGGACCCCTCTCACCATGATAAAGGCCTACGCCGAGATGATACGTGATCTGTCGGGTGACAACCCCGAAAAGCGCGCCGAACATGTTCAGGTAATTATAGACGAGGCGGACAGGCTATCCGAGCTGGTTTCAAACCTCTTAGAGCTTTCAAAGCTTCAGAACGGAAACGTTGAAATAAATATCCGCCAATTTTCTATAGCGGATTTCCTCGACAGCGTTCTGTCGCGCTACAAGCTTTTATCCGAAAAAGAGGGCTATACCTTCGAGCTTGACGCCGACGCCGACGTCATCTGCGAGGGCGACGAAATGAGGCTTGCGCAGGTCCTCTACAACTTTATCAACAACGCCGTGAACTACTCGGGCGATTCCCGCAGAATTATCCTGCGGCAGAGAAATTACGAATCGGTCATCAGGATAGAGGTCATAGACTTCGGCGTAGGTATCGAGAGCGAAAAGCTGCCGATGATTTTTGACCGCTACTACCGCGACGAGCGCACCAAACGCGACGTCGTCGGCACCGGCCTCGGCCTCTCGATAGTAAAGGAGATACTCAAACTCCACGGAATGCGCTTCGGCGTTCAGTCGGAGGTCGGAAAAGGCTCGACCTTCTGGTTTGAGATAAAAAGGGCGGCGGAATAAGATATTTCCGGCCGCAATTCAACGGAAATCGCCCAAATTTTCTCTCCGTATCGTAATATGTATTATAAATATTACCTTAAGTATACAAAATTCCCGCAGGTGTCGCTCACCCGCGGGGAAAATTTTTTATTCAATGCCTGATCTTGTTCACTATCGCCCGGACTATAACTATAAGAAAGTAGGCCGCCGCGCCGAAGAACACCCCGACAAACTCTGAGCCGAGGAGCGAAACGCCAAGCGCAGAAATAATGTAGGTAAGCGCGTTGACAAGCCCGGAGGTCGCCATCGATATCACATAGAATATCTGGCAGACGGCGAGGCCGCCTATCACCATCAAAAACGGCATCGCCACAAGAACAAACCTTTCGACTGCCAAACACAAAAGGACCTGCATTATAAACGCGTAAACCACCACCGCGGCCGCCGAGTTGAAATCCCTGCCGAGGGCAAAGTAGGTAACGCTCACCCATATCGCCGGCGGAACGACCATCAAAAGCGCGATAAGCGCCGCCGACAGCTTAGGGTGGCGGTCGGTGAAAAATCTTATGTCCGAGATCATCAAAAATCCCCCAAAGCGTTAATCTTCGCCGAGCTTAAGCGCCTTGTTTATGTTTATCTTCTTTATCAGCCGGGCTATGACTATGAACCCGACGACGAGCATTACAAGGACGATGATATAAAGCTTTATGTAGTCGCTGCGCTGCGACACGACCCTGAACGGCGGAACCTGATCGGTTACGTTATAGAGTACCTGGAAGAGCGGCACGAATATGTCGGAAGCTATGCCGCCGATTATTATCGAGAGGAATATGGACACGCCCGACACAAGAACCTGCTCGTAGATTATCATTGAGATTATCTCGCGGAAGCTCATGCCCATCGCCCTGAGTATGCCGAACTGAAGCGTTCTGCCCTTTATCGAGAGTATCCAGTAGATAAGGAACCCTATAAAGCACATCGCCATTATCGTTATGAATCCTAAGGTGAGCGCGCCGTTTACGCCCTGTAAAACCGCGTCGGTCTTTGAGGATATTATCATCTGAGAGGCGACGTCGAGGCGGGTGGCAACTATTTCGTTGTCGACGACGTCCTGATAAAGCGCGGCTATGTCGGCGTCGTCTTCAAGGTCGAGCCAGACCTCGTAAGGCTCGGTTATCGTCATTATGTTCACATAGTCGTAGTTGAGTATCGCAAAGTCGCGGTATTCGCCCGAGGCGGTCTTGTCGTACGGGTTGAGGCTCGGCCAGTATTCGACTATTGCAACAACCGTCGTCTCGAACCAGTTGTTCCTCGCCCATTTTACCTCGACTATATCCCCAAGCTCCA
Organism: uncultured Clostridia bacterium; assembly: GCA_947630315.1. GTDB lineage: Bacteria > Bacillota > Clostridia > Oscillospirales > Ruminococcaceae > Faeciplasma. The sequence goes on along the minus strand of CANRHA010000116.1, from coordinate 3,469 downwards.
GGCCGGTCTTATCGGCGTACGACTGCGAAACTATTATGCCGTCCTGGCATTCGCTGAGGGCGTTTATGTAGCGGTTGATGTGCGCCGGCAGAAGGTCTGAGCGGAACCACGCCACCTGGGCGAACTGGCTCGGGATTATCGCCATAACGTGAACTTCGGGGGTCGAGGAATCGTCATACCTAAGCTGTACCGCGTCGCGCTGGAATACCGGCGTTGCAAGCTTAACGCCCGAAAGGGTGGAATATCTTTCAAACTCCGGCTCGGTGTACTGCGTGGTGGAACTCTCCTCGCCGGTCTCCTCGTCGACTATCCTTACCCTGCTCGTCTTCCACGCCTCGGTTATTACCGCGTCGGCGCCGAGGTTGTATCTTATCCTGTCCTCGGTGTTGCGGTTGATGGCCCGGGCGGTGTTGGCGGAGAATATCCCGAGGGCGACAGTTAAGATCAGGAAGATCATTATAAACTTCTCGCGCCCGGTAGACGACCTGCCTATGTTGTTCAGCGAAATATACGCCGCCGGAGACCACTTCTTTCGGCCTATTGCGTATACAAGCCGGATAAAGTAGGGGTATATCCTTACGCATAAAAGCGCCGCGCCGAGAATAAATACCGTTGACGCCGCAAACATAAGCGGGTTCATCGTCGCCGAAGTGTCTACTATTCCCTGACTTACGAGGTTTTTGTTCACCCGGTTATACCACCACAGCCACACCACCGGCAGCACCACAAAGGCGACGTCTAAGAAGGAACGCTGCCAGAAGGGCTTTTTCTGCTCGTGGGCTTTTGACTGCTTATGGGCGACTATCGAGACCCTTGAAGCGGGGATTATCGGCATAAGAGTCGTGACAAAGAACACGCCTACGGCGATAAGGGCATAGACAAACGGCGCAAGCGAGAGCTTTGCATGGAGGGCGGGGCGGTTTACAAATTCGAGGAAGCCGTTAGACACGCCGAGGATATTGCAAAGCCCGAGGCCGACAAACGGGCCTATAAGCGCGGAGATCGCGCCGAGGATAAGCGTTTCGTATGCATAGATCCTTAAGACCTGCCACGACGACGCGCCGCGGGATTTTAACATCGCGATCTCGTTGCGCTCCGATTCGATGTTGAGCTGAGAGACCATGAACAGGTAAAAGACGAGCATCAGCACTACCGGGATATCGAGCATCAGCAGAATATACCTTAAAGAGCTCGCCTTTGAGGCGTAGTCCTCTAAAACGTCCTTAGCCGGAACGGTAAAGGTGCAGTTTTCCTCTTTGTAGGATTCAAGCTGGGAATCGAGGCTCGCACGCAGGAACTCTATAACGTTCATGTCAAGGTTCTGGTAGTCGATTATTATCCTTGTATCGACGCTCGAAAGGCTCACCACGCCGGTCATTATCATGTCGTTGATGACCGTTTCAAAGTCTGCGAAAAACGCGTTGTCGTAGTCGGTCATTCCCTCAGACCAGAAGGTGTCGGTGTCGCTTAAGGGTTCAAAAACGCCTACTATCTTTATCTTTACGGTGTCGGGATTGTCGGAGTTCAGAAGGTTTTTTACCTCGTAGACCGTGTCCGGCATCAGCTGCATGACCTGAAGCGCACGCTCGGTGCATATGACCTCGTAAACGCCGTCGGCGTCCTTTCCGGGCTGATACATTCTTCCCGAAACAAAGTTTATATGGCCGTCAAGCTCCGTCATTCCCCCGAGCTTCATGGTAGCTATCGCCGAACCCTCCTGCTCGATGTTTGAAACGTAGAGATAGGTGTCAAAAGTCGAGCATTTGTGGTTTAAATAGGGCACCATAAGGTTGTTGAAGCGGTTTACCGCGTTTGAATATACGCTAAGTACAAGATCGTGCTGGCGGGCGGGGCCTGTTCCGGCTACAAAGGTTTTTGATACCGCGTAAACGCCGGGATATTCTCCGCTCTCCTCCTGGTAAGCCTGCATATCCTTTATAAGCATTCTCTGCAAAGAGGCGTGCATGTATATAGGTATGGTGCTCGTCATCGCCGTCGCCATGACAAAGCCGACCAGAAGGCATATCACCATCCACTTGGTGTTCTGCATCTTGCGCAAAAGTAGTGTCAGCATTTGTTATCCTCCATAATAGGGCGAAGCCGTCAGCGGATTATTACCTGATCTCCCGGTTCAAGCCCGGAGGTTATTTCAACAAGCGAGCCGCTCTGTAATCCGAGGGTGACGTCTACCTTAACGCGCTCGTTATCTTTAAAAACATAAACGCAGGGAATGCCGTCGACCTTTTTAACAAGGTTTGCGGATATAACTATCACGTTTTCGCGGCTGTCAAGAACAAGTATAGTGTCGGCAATATTTCCTACCGCCGAGCTTTCGGGGATAATATCGTTGAACTTTACAACTATATCCTCCGATTCCTCCGCCAGGACCTCCTCGCCGTTTGCGTCGGTGAGAACGCCCTGCGCCGCTTCATCCCACTGACGCCCCGAATGGTTGCGGACGATGGTGCCGTCGTAGTATTCGCCGTTGTATCTTATCTGTATCGGCCGGCCTATTAAGAACTCCCCTACCTCTTTATCGGGATTTATCTTTATGTAGAGGTCGGTCACGTCTATCACCGTTACTACCGTTTCGCCGGGGTTTACCCAATCCCCGGGCGAGCAAGTCATAACGTAGGAGACGGTTCCCGTTACGCCCGAGTAGAGCTTTGCGCTCTCCTTTTCCTCGTAAAGCTTGTCAAGCTCGTTCTGCATAAGCTGAACGTCTAAAAGCTCCTTCTGCTTTACGTTTTCCGATCTGTGCTCCTCTACGGCGATGTCGTATTCAAGCTGTTCGCGCCTAACCTCCATCTCCTTTATCGCTATCTGCTGGTCAAGCTCGTAGGTGTCAAACTCGGCAAGAAGCTGGCCCTGTTCAACGCTCTCTCCGGCAGATACATATACGCCGAGTATATTTCCGCCGGTGCCTATAAACTTGGCGTCATATTCCGTACCCGAAGCTATGTTGCCGGGCGTTAAAACCTGGTAGGCGATGTCGCGCAGGGTGGCCTCGGTGGTCGTATAAGATACCTCGTTTTCCTTTACCACCGGCGCCTCTAAAAGCTCCTCCTCCTGGGGAAGAAAATAACATCCCGAAAGCGAAGCGGCCAACATAGACGCCGCAAGCAGCGCTGAAACTGTGCGTGAAAATTTCATGGGAAACCTCCTGTAAAGTACCAAAAAAGGGCTGTATAGTTAGACGGTTTGTAATATAGATATTACAATTTACCGATTGTATTCAATTTCATCGAGCGTCACCACTGTAGTGCTGCTGTAGAACTTTGCCCAATGGCTGTCGGGGGCGTAGCCTCCTCCGGGGGCAAAGTCGCCCGTCCACGCCGAAGCGTAGCTGAACATCACGCCGTCCTTTGCCGATTCGTCCGGGTCGGGAAGCGCCGAGCACTCGCTTATAGCGATGAGCTTGTTTTTGGATATCCCCGCGGCGCTTATAAAGCTGTTCGCGCCGCTCTTT
>CANRHA010000115.1 GCA_947630315.1 uncultured Clostridia bacterium | reverse complement strand
TCTTATGAACATGAACGAAAGCTTTATTTATCACGCTTTGGACGGCGCTGATCCCGCTTTCTTGGAGGCTTCATTTGAATATCGGCGCGATGTGAGGCTGAAATTTTTGAGTGATATTGCCGCCGCCGCGTTGAGCGTTTTTCTCTTTGCGTTTGTTTTTAATGCCGAATATCAGCCCGCGCCCGCGCTGCCCATTCAAGTTGAAACTACCGAAAAAAGCGCGCCTGCGATGCTTCCCGAAAACGCCGCTTTAGAGATCGTCCTACCGAAAAAGGAGGAAGCCGAAAGATGAAAAAATCATTATCAGTTTTAATTATTTTTGCGATTGCGGTACTGACCGTCGCCGTTATGTTCATTAAAGACCGCGGGCCTGCGCCTGCTCGGAATAATGAAAATATTATGCCCAAAGATCCAAGCGGAAACCACTACCAACATGCAGACGAGCTTACGACAAATGCTGAGACTGATGTGACTGTTCCAAGCGATTCAGTAACCGAAGATTCAAATATCGGCGTGCAGATAGTCCACGACGACTGGGGCTATACGCTTAAGGACTTTTACTTTTCGGATACCCTGCCCGAGGGGGTTACAAAAGAAGAATGCCGCGATTTTTCTCTGCCCGAGCCTCAGCCCGACGAAAACGGCGTTGATCGCTGGGTCAGTGCTGCCGATCATATAGCCGATGACGGCAGCTATGACGGCGCTTTCGGGCTCGACTGCGTATGGCTGATCATCGAGATGGATATTCAGAATCTGACCGGCGAGGCGCAGATGCAAAAATGGGGCAGTCATGATCTGCATTTGGTCGGCGATAACGACGTTTACCCATACATGGGCTTTGAGGGCGCGCATTGGTTCAGCCTCCATAACAACTGCGGCGTCTGCCCAGAAGGCTTTGATGGCGTGATCGACTACTTCAGCGCATATTTCGAGGCAGACGAAACTAAAACCGCCCGATTCGGTTGGCTGGTAGAAAGAAAATTTGCCGAAGAAGGGGTAATGCGCTGGGTCGATCTCGATGTCTGGGGCTATTCGTTAGACGCTCAGGACAAGGTCGGGCATTTATATCTGAGGTAGAAATATGCTTAACTGATAAAATTTGAATTTTCCAGGGCGTTCAAAAACATATACTTTTTAATCGCCCTGATTGCGGGCTGTGCAATTGCGATTTTCGACTTTTTCGACTGCTCGTACCCGCTCCTATGGCTGAACGAAATGCCGAAAGACCCCTATCCCCCGCTTTCGCTCTACACCGAATATATCGGGCTTCGGGCGACATCTCTGGGGCAGACGCTCATTTTCCTTCTTGCGCCGCTCTTTGCCTCGCTGCCCCATGCCGACAGCCTTGCGGGAGATTTAGCGGACGGATATGCAAAAAATATCCTTACAAGGGGTCACAGGAGAAAATGGCTTGCGGCAAAGTACCTCGCGGTGTTCGCCTCGGGCATGGCGGTGTTCGTTATACCGTTTTTGGTGAATCTGATTGTAACGTCGATGTTCGTTCCCACGGTAAGCCCCGCCGTTGCGCCCGAGCATTTTTCGGCGTCAAGGAACACGAATCCGAACGCTGCGTTTTTCATATCCCACCCGATGATCTATATAATCATTTATATTGCCCTCGGCGGGGTGATGATCGGCCTGTTCTGCGAGGTCGCGCTCGCCGTCTCGCTGGCTGTGCATAGCCGCTTTACGGCGCTGCTGTCGCCGTTTATCCTCTATATGCTCTCCTATGTTACCTGCAACCTTTTGGGCAGCTTCCGGCTCGACCCGTATCATATTATCGACCCGACTCAGCTCACCCCGACAAACCCGGTCATGCCGATAATACTGCCGCTCGCGCTGTTTCTGATAACTTTTTTGCCGCTGATGATCATAGGAGGCAGGCGGGATGTTCTTTAAATGTATTAAAGAATTTTTGAGGCAGACGCTCGGCAGGTTTCATATTCTGCTGATTGCCTTTTTGATGCACGCGGCGGTCGTCTTCAACACTTCGCTGTCATGGAAAAACCACACAGCAAGGCTTTACGGCGCGCAAATGTCGGTGATCGTCGCGGTCTTGTTCAACTGTCAGAAGCGGTTCTTCACCTTTTTGCTGCCTCTCCTTGCGCTTTTAACGTTGATTTTTCTGCCCGATGAACGCTATACCTATACCCTACACAGAGGGAGCAGGGCAAAAATTTGGGCGGCCGTCGTGATAAAAACGGCGCTTTTGTGCCTCGGATTTTCGGCGGTCCATATGCTGATATCGGTTTTGTCGGCGGGTTGGCTCGGGATAAAGATCCCTATAAACTGGAACAGCGAACGGTCGGTGTATTTTTCGGCAAACGGGTTTACTGCCGAGGCGTTCGGCTTTCGCGGACTTTTTGCCCTTGCCGCGGCATATACGCTGCTGACCTCGTTGATGTTTGCGCTTATTTTTGACATAATACGCTCGGCGATAAGCCCTGCGGCGGGGGTCATGGCGGTTGTCGCCCTCGGTTTCAATGAGGCTTGGTTTGTGCCAATCCTGACGCGCTTTTCGTGGCTGTACCACATTCAGCTTGTTGAGGGTTTCAACGCGGCGCTGTGTCTGGGGATACCTCTTTTTATCTGCATGATACTTGCTTCGGCGGGAGCGGCGATCTATAACAAAAAAGAATTTTACAGGTAAAATATCAACAAAAAACGCACCGATGGGCGCGTCCGAAGCGGTTTGAAAGGCGGTAGAGAAATGATTGAGATAACTAATTTCACTAAAATCATCAGGGGTGCGGCGGTCCTGAAAAACATAAATCTGACGCTTGAAAGCGGGAAAATTTACGGTCTTTGGGGCAAAAACGGCTCGGGAAAAACCATGCTCATGCGGGCGATATGCGGGCTGATTCTGCCGACCGAGGGGTATGTTTCCATCGACGGCGAGCGGCTCGGCGGGAAAAATTCTTTTCCGAAAAGTGTGGGAGCGCTGATCGAAAATCCCGCCTTTTTGGATTCAAAAACGGGGCTTGAAAACCTCCTGCTTTTGGCGGAAATCAAGGGAGAAGCGACTAAAGACGACGTTGTCAAGGCGCTTGAAAAGGTCGGGCTGGAACCGCATGATCGGCGAAAATACCGCAAATATTCGCTCGGAATGAAGCAACGCCTCGGCATCGCGGCGGCGATAATGGAGGACCCCGAAATTTTGCTTTTGGACGAGCCGTTCAACGCCCTCGACCCGAGCGGTGCGGAAATGGCGGCGGAGATTATTAAAGAATTTAAAGAAAAAGGCGCGACCGTCGTGATCGCCTGCCACGACCGAGAGGAGCTTGATAATTTGGCGGACGAGATCGTTAGGGTGGAGGGGGGTGAGGTTCGGTAGAGAACAGAAGTCAGATATCAGAAATCAGAAGAGCGCCTTCACGGGCAGGTGAAACAGCTTGCGACAATAAGGGAAAAAGGTAGAAGATAGATGAATAGAAGATAGAACGCCCTATCAGGGCGAGAGAAAGGACATGGGAGCGCGAGAAGGACGGAACTTTCTGCCGTTGCGGCCGGGGCTTCTGCGCATAACGCAAGTTCCTGATATCCGCTACCTTTGTACTCCCGGGTCTGGTTTCTGTCCTCTGACCACTGTTCTCTGCCGCGGGCCCGGGCGAAGCCCCGAGGCGCTTTGTAAGGTATCAGTGGTTCGTGAAAACTATCAGCTTGTCCTTGTCCGAAAGCTCTACCCGGATGTCGTCCTGCGGGCCGCTGAACAGCGTTATCCTTCCGCCGGATTTTACATACCCGAGCACTACCGTCGGGTTTCTTCGGCCCTTCGGCAGGCTTTCGTCTATCGAGGCGCTCCAGACGGCGCGTATAAGCTCGGCGGCGGTGCAGGGCTTTGGAACCTCGTTGAAGAACCGCGAGACTTTCTTGGTGTAGACCTCCTTGCTCTCGTAGCCGTCGGCGCCCTCATCGTCATATGTGAGGATATCCGAGTAGAAGTCGAATATCGCCTCTTTTTCGCTTATCTGGGTGATCATCTTGCTGATGTACCTGTTGCTTATAACTATGTTGTCGACGCTGTAGCTGCTCACTATGTCGTGGTGTTTCGGGTCGATTATCTCAACGATAATGTCTATGCTCTCAACGTCGAAATCGGGATTGGCGCGCTTCTTCGCGGCTATGATGTCCTGAACGTAAACGAGGTTCGCCAAAGCGTTGGCGTCAATATTCTCGCTCAGGGCGGAGTCGTCAGAGAGGATAAGTATACTTGTGTCCTCATCGTTCGAGGCTATGAACTTTTCGATGGCGGAGCAAATCGTATCCCTGTCGTAGATGCTCGCGGCGACGGTGTCATACACAAACGGATACTCGCGGTAGTAGTTGAGCTTTTCAAGGCTCTTTTCATCGTCTATAACAAGTATCTTGAGGATCTCTCCGCTGCCGTCCTTATAGTTCCATTCGCTGCAAAACGCCGAGAACCCCTGCATTATATCCGCGCACTTGCTGTTGTGCCCGAGGACTATTACGTTCTTCTTTTCTATCCAGTAGTCGCGGTTCAGGTCTACCGTATAGTTGCTCTTCGGAACGCTTTCGGTTTCGGCCATCGCCCTCTCGCTTTCGGCGGAATAGAAGAAGTAATCCTTGCCGCCAGAGTTCATCGAGGTCAGCGGTATCGCGCTCATGTGGCTGCCGAGGTATTCGGTGATGTAGCCCTCGTCGTCGCCGACCTTGACCTCCTGAACGTCGAATGTGGCGCCCTTGTTCGAGAACAGCTCGCGGTAGGCAAGGTTGAGCTCCGGCATGAGAGAGAACTGGGAGAGTATCTGCCCGAGTATCTGGTTCACCCTTACGGGAACTATGTTGCACTTGCCCTCGACCGTTTTGTAGCTTATTATCTTCTGGACAAGATCCCATGTCCAGTCGTCGGATATCTCAACAATTATCTTCTGATTGTCGGCAGAATAATCTGCCGAGGTTATATCCGATACCTGCATGAGGGTTTTTACGGTAAGAGCGTTGCCCTTGCTGTTTTCGTCGGCTCTCTCGCGGTATTCAAACTTGCAGAGCGTGTTGTTTATGTCTCCGCCGAGGATAACTACCGCCCTCGCCTGCTCTACCGAAATATCGTGAAGCTGCTTCGAGGAGTAAACGTCGCCCTCGCGGATTATCACCGTGAGATTGTTTTTCAGCTTATTGCGGTGATACATTACCTTTCGGGCAATAAGGCTGCTGTCGGCATATTTTGCGGCTAAGTCGGCGTTTTCGCGGCGTATCGTGTCGGATATGCGCTCGTCGATCTCCTTGCGTATCTCGGCCTTTTTCGAGGCGGTAAGGACCACGATCTTCTGCTTGCCCTTGCAGTATAAAAGGTCGTTGATTATCTCGGAAGCCCGGGTATTCCAGTTTAAAATAACGTAGTGATTTGAAATATTTAGCCTGCGCGAACCCGCGTTTGAATTTTCAATGAAGTTTGAGATGTAGTTGGTTATGTATCCTATTACCGCGCCGGTAAAGGAGACCATTCCTATAACTATCACCGATAAACAGATAACGGCGGTAACTATTCCTGCCTGACCTATATCTTCGATAACAAACGAAATACAGCCCGCGTCAAGGATCATCGTGACGGTATAAAACGCCGCCTCAAAGAATCCCATCTTCTCGGTGCCGCTCAAAGAGAGGCTGCTTATTACGAATGCCGCTATGAACAGAAATACAATGTTAAAGAGCAGTATTGCAAGAAGAACT
>CANRHA010000114.1 GCA_947630315.1 uncultured Clostridia bacterium | reverse complement strand
CGGGAGGACAAAAGCGGCGCGTCGCCATCGCCGGGGTAATGGCTATGGAACCGCGGGTGCTTATTCTTGACGAGCCTACGGCGGGGCTTGATCCCCGTGGCCGCGACAGGATACTCGGGCTCATAAAAGAATATCACGCCGAAAAGGGCACCACCGTTTTGCTGGTATCTCATTCGATGGAGGACGTAGCCAAAACGGTCACAAAGATACTTGTTATGAACGACGCAAAGGTGTTCATGTACGCCGACCGATCAAGCGTATTTGCCCGCGCGGCCGAGCTTACAGAAATGGGCCTTACGGTCCCGCAGGTTACAAAGGTATTTGACAGGCTCAGGGCGATGGGCGTAGATTTTACCGACGAGGTTTTCAGCGTCGACTATGCAAGAGATCTTGTTCTGAGGCTTTTAGAAGAAAAGAGGAAGTAAGTTGATAAAAGACATCACCATAGGCCAATTTTTTCCGGGAAATTCGGTAGTTCACCGCCTTGACCCGCGAATCAAGCTGCTTCTGACTGTTATATATATAGTCATGCTCTTTATGGCGAAGAATTTTTCCGCGCTCGGCGCCGGGGTGATATTCCTGCTCGTAAGCTTTTTGCTGTCGGGGATCCCTGTGAACATGATGTTCAAATCAATAAAGCCCATAATACCGATAATCCTGTTTACAGGAGTTTTAAACCTGTTCTTTATTTCGTCGGGCGATATTCTGGTTCAGTGGAAGTTTATAAGGATAACCACCGGCGGCGTTCACACGATGCTTTTTATGGCCGCAAGGATAGTTCTTTTGATCTGCGGAACCGCGCTTCTGACCTACACTACATCTCCCATAACCCTCACCGACGCCATAGAGCGGATATTTTCGCCGCTCAAGATAATAAAATTCCCGGCGCATGAAATAGCCATGATGATGACAATAGCTCTGCGGTTCATACCCACGCTTATCGAGGAGACAGACAAGATAATGTCGGCCCAGAAGGCGAGGGGAGCCGACCTTGAAAGCGGGAACCTTATAAAGCGCGCAAAGGCCCTCATACCTATTCTGATACCGCTTTTCGTATCGGCGTTTCGCAGGGCCGAGGATCTTGCGCTTGCTATGGAATGCCGCTGCTACCACGGCGGAGACGGCCGCACCCGCTTAAAACAGTTAAAAACCGCCCCGCGCGATTACGTCGCAACGGTCATAGCGGTGTTGTTTTTAGTCGCGGTGATACTTCTCAACAGGTTTGCGCCGATATGAGAAATTTCAAGGCTACAGCCGCCTTTTCCGGAACCGCCTACCACGGTTTTCAGCGCCAGGAGGGCGGGCTTAAAACGGTACAGGGCGAAATTGAAAAGGCCGTGTATAAGCTTATCGGCGAGAGGGTAACGGTAAACGGCTGCTCAAGGACCGACGCCGGCGTACATGCAAACGGCTTTGTATTCAACATGTTTTTGGAAAACAGCATCGACTGCCGGGGGCTTCAGTTCGGACTTAACGGCGTTCTGCCGCCCGATATCTCTATACTTAGCGTCGAAGAGGCCCCGCCCGATTTTCATGCAAGATATAACTGCCGCGGAAAGGAATATATTTATCTGATACACAATTCCGAGATAAAATCTCCTTTTTACGCCGACAGAATGTACCGCAGCTGGTACCCGATAGACGAAAAAAAGCTCGACCGCGCCTGCAAGGCTTTTATCGGCGAACACGACTTCAAGGCGTTCTGCGCGGCTTCATGCGACAAGGAAATAACCGTTCGGACCATATTTGACTACAGCGTTTCCCGCGAGGGTGATGTTGTAAAGTTCACGGTCTCGGGCGACGGCTTTTTATACAACATGGTGAGGATAACCGTCGGAACGCTTTTATTTATAAACGACGGCAAGCTTGCGGAGGATTCTATCCCTAATATAATAGCCTCGCGCGACCGCGCCCGTGCCGGAAAGACCGTTCCTCCGCAGGGGCTTTACCTTAACAGGGTATTTTACTGACATAAGAGGTGATATAATGGCGTCATTGAACGATTTTGAGACAGATATGCGAAAGCTGCGCAGAAAGCGCAGGGCGAAGCGACATATAAAAAACTTTTCGCTTATGCTTGCGGTTGTGATCGTTGCGCTGCTTGTATATATAACCCGCGATTCCTGGATAGCCTACTTTGACGGCATAGTCGACCGCGCGCGCGGAAACTCCTCGGCCGTTATGAACGACGGCGAACTTGCCGGCGGAAACTATCCTATAGATATATCCAAAAAAACCAACACCGTAATAGGAAAAATGCAGCGCTACTGGACGCTTTTTGCCGATACCACCTTTTACGTCTACGATTCAAACGGCGAGATAGTGTATTCCGCTCAGGCTTCCTATTCAAACCCTATAGTTGAGGAATCGGCAAAGCGAACGCTTGTATACGATCAGGGCGGCTACAGCTTTATGGTCGCCGGGCCGAAAAAGGAGATATACTCAAAGCGGCTTGAAAGTCAGATACTCCTCGGCGCGATAGGCGACGACGGCAGCGTAGCGATAGTAACCCAGAACGACAAGTTCGCATCATATTTAACGGTCTACGACAAAAACGGTTCTGAGATATACCATTGGGCGGACGGAACGATGATAACCGCCTGCGCGATAAATTCAAACGGCAAGGGCTGTCTTATTTCAAGCACATTCGCCCGCGGCGGAACCTACCGCTCGGTAGTAACCCGCCTTGCGTTCGACCAGGAGGAGGTGTCGATGCAGACGCCCTCCTTTGAGACGCTCGGGCTTGCAATAGGCTACTGCGACGGCGGAATATGGTTTATCGGCCACGACCGCACCTACCGCCTGAATGAAGACGGCGCTACGTCGATGACCTACCAGTACGATTACAACCTTAAAAGCTTCTGCATGAGCAGCGAGCTTGCGGTTTTGGTATTTGAGGGCGCGGGCGGCGACGGCGGCGGGCTTTCGGTTTTAAAGGCCGACAGCGAGGAGGTGGCAGCAATAAGGCATGACAGCGAGCCGAACGACGTTTACTGCACCGACAGCGCCATATACCTCTGCTACGACGACGTTATAAACGCCATAGACGCCCAGGGCAATCTGCTTGCAACCGCCCCGGCCGACACGGTTTACCGTCAGTTTACGGTTTTGAACGGCGAGATGTTCCTGTTAGGATACCGCACCGTTGAAAAGATAGAATTTACATTTTGATCAGGGAAAGGAAAATGCATTATGGCTTCGGGACTTTCATGGTTTTATGATATTTTGATAATCGGAATACTTTTGATCTGCCTGTATCTCGGCGCTAAGCGCGGCCTTATGCGCAGCGTTGCGCTTGCAGTTCTCATCTGCGTGAGCATAGCTTTCAGCTGGCTTTGCTGCACGGTAGCTTCGCCGGTCATATATGAAAAATGCCTTAAAACGCCCATAATCAACGCGTTAAAAGACGCTTCCTCAAAGACCGACCCGCTTAACATAGTTTCATCTGCGGTAAGCAGCGGCGGCTACGGCGTTGAGATGACCAACAGCGAGGTCCAGGGGGTAATTTCACAGTCGGGAGATTTCTTTGCGAACATCGCCGGGGAGATCAAGAACAACGGCGCAAGCGAGAGCGAGGAGACTATTGGCACCGGCATGGAGGAATCTGTCACCGAGTCGATGCTCAAAGCGCTTGTAGGCGACGTTGTTTCGCCGAGCACTCTCACCGAGATACTCAGTTCCGTGCGCGGCGCGGAAAACAACATGAGTTCCGCCGTCGGGGTATTCTTAAAGGGCGACCGCGACAAGACCGCCGAAGCCATGGAGGAAACGGTCGTAGCCCCTGCGGTAAAGCTTGTTCTTAAGGCCCTGATTTGGGTTATAATGATGTTTATACTGATGCTTATATCCCGCATAGTTGCGGATATGTTCAAGGGGCTGAATAAAATACCCGTAATAGGCCCTGTAAATTCAACTCTCGGCGCTCTGCTCGGCGCCGCCGAAGGCACGGTCATAGTCTATGTAATAGCTCAGCTTGTAAGGCTTATATGCTATCTTACGTCTAACTCGCTGATGTTCTTGAACACCGAGACCGTGCAGAACACACATATCTTCAAATACCTGTTCTACTTTGATATAATGACGATCATAGGATAACAAGGAGGTTTATATGGTTTACTGTACAAGATGCAAAAAGCGTCCCGCCGTCATTTTTATTACGACGATGAGCGGCGGCGAAAAAAAGAGCGAAGGGCTTTGTCTGATGTGCGCCCGGGAGGCAAAAATCCCCCAGGTCGACGATTACATGAAGCAGATGGGCCTCAGCGACGACGACATCGAGGAGCTTGCCGCCGAGATAGGTTCCGACGGCGATTCCTTTGAGCCGGGCGGTTCAAACACGATGCCCAACTTCTTTTCAAACTTCATGAACAAGATGGGCGGTCAGAAGGAAGGTCAGGAAGGGGAGACGACCCAGCAGAGCCAGCGCGCCCAGAAGGACAAAAAGGGCGGCAAGGAGCTGAGGTTCTTAAACACCTACTGCACCGACCTGAACCAAAGAGCCGCCGAGGGCAAGCTTGACCGAATCATCGGGCGCGAGCGCGAAATAGGCCGCGTTATACAGATACTTTCGCGCCGCCAGAAGAACAACCCCTGCCTTATAGGCGAGCCGGGCGTGGGCAAAACAGCCATCGCCGAGGGCATAGCCCAGAAGATCGTAGCCGGAAACGTTCCCTACCATCTCAAAAACAAGAGGGTGTTCCTGCTTGATTTAACGGCGCTTGTCGCGGGAACGCAGTTCAGGGGCCAGTTTGAAAGCAGAATAAAGGGTCTTATTGAAGAAGTCAAGCGCGAGGGAAATATAATCCTCTTTATCGACGAGGTGCACAGCCTTGTCGGAACGGGGGATTCCGAAGGCTCGATGAACGCGGCGAACATCTTAAAGCCCGCCCTTTCGCGCGGCGAGGTCCAGGTAATAGGCGCTACGACCTTCAAGGAATACCGCAAGTATATCGAGAAGGATTCGGCGCTTGAGCGCAGATTCCAGCCTGTTACCGTAACCGAACCGACCGTCGACGACACCTTTGAGGTTTTAAAGGGCATACGCGGCTACTATGAGGACTATCACCATGTAAAGGTTTCGGACGCCGCACTGAGAATGTGCGCGGTGCTCTCCGAAAGATATATAAACGACCGCTTCCTGCCCGATAAAGCTATAGATCTTCTTGACGAGGCCTGCGCGAGCGCTTCTATAAGAACGCCTGAGCTTGGGGAGTACGCCGAGCTTAAAACGGAGCTTGCCGCCCGCGAATCGAAGATATCGGAAGAAGAAAACAGCGAGACTCCGAACTACGAATCAATAGCCAACGAGCGCGCGGAGATATCGAGAATAGAAAACCGCATAGCCGAAATCGAACCTGCCGTAAACGCGGTGTCGGTCACTGAGGACGACCTCTCGAAGGTCATTGAGCTTTGGACGGGCATACCCGCCAACAAGATAGTTGAATCGGAATACGAGAAGATAAGAAACCTCCATGACGCGCTCTCAAAGAGGATCGTAGGCCAGCCCGAGGCGGTGGATCTCGTATGCGCGGCGATAAAGCGTTCGCGGGTACAGCTTACCGAGAGAAAGCGCCCGGCGTCGTTCATATTTGTCGGCCCGACCGGCGTTGGAAAAACCGAGCTTGCAAAAACCCTCGCGTCGGAACTCTTTGACGCCACCGAGCCGCTTGTCAGGATAGACATGTCGGAATATATGGAGAAGCACACGGTTTCAAGGCTGATAGGTTCGCCTCCGGGGTATGTAGGCTACGACGAGGCCGGCCAGCTC
>CANRHA010000113.1 GCA_947630315.1 uncultured Clostridia bacterium | reverse complement strand
CACCGCGGGCTGTCTCTTGAAGAGATAATCTCCCTCACCGGCTGATCCCATAGCCGCGCGCAAAAGCTTTGCGCTGCCGGCGCAATTTTTTCCGCCTTCTTTTTTCGCGCAACCTCTTGACAATTACCTTCAAGGGCGCTACACTATATCCATACCACGAAATAACATCAGGAGGTAACACAGAATGGTATTTGAAAAAATAAAATCGATCATCGCCGCTCAGCTTGACATCGACCCCGAGAGCATAACCTACGAGTCGTCGATAACCGACGATCTGGGCGCAGATTCTCTCGACGTCGTAGACCTTGTGATGTCCTTTGAGGACGAGTTCGGCATCGAGATACCCGACGACGCGGTTGAAAATATCCGCACCGTCTCCGATATCGTAAAGTATATTGAAGACAATCAGTAAAAAATAATTTCTCCCGCGGAGGCAAAAAAGGTCTTGACAAATGCTCTCCGCGGGAGTATAATTCGTTTAGTCAAACCGATGAAGCGGGAGTAAAAGCGGATAAGATCGTACAGAGATCCCGGGGTGCTGAGAGCCGGGTCATTACTGTCCGCCACAATGGGCCGCCGAGGGTGCAGTCAAAGGCGTCAGCCGAGTATTCTGCAACGTGAGGGCATACGTCAGTTGCCGGGGATATGAACGTATCCCGCTAAGAGCGCCTTAACCGGGCGAATCAAGGTGGCAACGCGGATAGATATAAGCTATTCGTCCTTGACAGTTTTTAACTAAAGCTGTCGGGGCGATTTTATTTTGCAGCCCCGCGGCAAAAACATCAAAAAAGGAGGCCGCCAAGCGCCATGAAGTTCACGCCCTCAAAAGAAGAAGTAAAACTGATCGCCGAAAAAAACGTCTATAAGATCTGCCCCGTCTCCTGCGAGCTGCTGTCAGATTCCTTCACGCCGATCGAAATTTTAAGGATCCTTAAGACCAGATCGAGCCACTGTTACCTGCTCGAATCGATAGAAGGCAAGGAGAAATGGGGCCGCTACACCTTCCTCGGCTTTGAGCCGAAGATGGAGATAACCTACTCGGGCGGAGAGTTTTCGGCAGATGATTTCAAGGTAAAAACCGCCGACCCCGCCGAATACATCAGAAAGATACTCGGCGACTACAAAAGCCCGAAGATAGAGGGCCTGCCGCCCTTTACCGGCGGACTTGTCGGGTATTTTGCATACGATTATTTCGGCGACGTCGAGCCTGCGGCGCATGTCGACGTTTCGGACGAGGAGGATTTCCGCGACCTCGACCTGATGCTCTTTGACCGGGTCATAGCTTTTGACAACTTCCGCCAGAAAATTATCCTGATATCAAACGCCGATCTTTCCGACGCCGACGCGGGATATGACAAGGCAGTAGCCGATCTGAACGCCCTTGCGGAGCTTTTATACAAAAACAAGGGCAGCTGCCCGCGCGAAAAGGGCGGCAGACTTTTGGCCGAGGCGCAGCCGTTATTCAGCCGCGAAGCCTATTGCGCCATGGTCGAAAAGGCAAAGCACTACATCCGCGAGGGGGATATCTTCCAGATAGTTCTTTCAAACCGCCTGAGCGCGCCGTTTGAGGGCAGCCTTTTGAACACCTACCGCATTCTGCGGACGATAAACCCTTCTCCTTATATGTTCTACCTCTGCGGAACCGACGTTGAAGTCGCCGGCGCCTCTCCCGAGACGCTTGTAAAACTTGAAAACGGCGTTTTACACACCTTCCCGCTCGCCGGAACCCGCCCGAGGGGCAAAACCGAGGAGGAGGACCTCAAGCTTGAAGCCGAGCTTTTAGCCGATGAAAAGGAGCTTGCCGAGCACAACATGCTTGTCGATCTCGGACGGAACGACCTCGGAAAAATCAGCCGCTTCGGCAGCGTTTCGGTCGAAAAGTACCATTCAATAGAGCGCTACTCCCACGTCATGCACATAGGCTCGACCGTCAGGGGCGAGATAGACCCCGAACGCTTCGACGCTTTGGACGCTGTCGGCGCCGTCCTGCCGGCCGGGACCCTCTCCGGCGCGCCGAAAATAAGGGCCTGCCAGCTAATAGGCGAGCTTGAAAACAACAAGCGCGGCATCTACGGCGGCGCTATAGGATATATCGATTTCACCGGCAACCTCGACACATGCATAGCCATACGGATCGCATATAAAAAGAACGGCAAGGTGTTTGTGAGGTCCGGCGCGGGAATAGTTGCCGATTCTGTTCCCGAAAAAGAATTTCAGGAGTGCCTTAACAAGGCCGCGGCGGTCCTGAGCGCGCTTAAACAGGCCGAGGAGGTGCAGCTATGATCCTTTTAATCGATAACTACGACAGCTTCTCTTATAACCTCTACCAGCTCATCGGCGCGATCTCCCCCGATATAAAGGTTATCCGCAACGACGAACTTACCGCCGCCGAGATCGCCGCCCTCAATCCCTCTCATATAGTCCTTTCCCCCGGCCCCGGCCGCCCCGAGGACGCAGGCGTAACTCAGGAAGTAGCGGCAACGGTATCAAAAAATATCCCGACGCTCGGGGTCTGCCTCGGCCATCAGGCTATCTGCCAGGCCTACGGCGCAACCGTCACCTACGCCGAACGCCTTATGCACGGCAAACAGTCGGACGTCACCTTCGACCCCTTATGTCCTCTCTTTAAGGGATTGCCGGTGCGCGCCCCGGTCGCAAGGTACCATTCCCTCGCAGCCGACCCCAAAACCGTTCCCGACTGCCTTAAGATAACCGCCCTCACCGACAGCGGCGAAATAATGGCGGTACAGCATAAATCCTACCCGATATTCGGCGTACAGTTCCACCCCGAGAGCATCATGACCCCCGACGGCAAAAAAATGCTCGAAAACTTCATATCAATAGGGCGGTAAAACTATACAATAGTTTATAATTATCATTTATTATACAGGAGGTATTATTATGATCAAAGAAGCAATCGCAAAAATCGTCATGAAGCAGGACCTCACCTACGACGAAGCCTACGGAGTGATGAGCGAAATAATGACCGGCGCCACGACCCCGACCCAGAACGCCGCGTTTTTGGCCGCGCTGTCAACTAAGAGCACCAAATCGGAGACGATAGACGAAATAGCGGGCTGTGCCGCGGCGATGAGGGCGGCGGCGCTCGCCGTAGACGGCAGCGGAATGGAGCTGTTTGAAATCGTGGGAACCGGCGGCGACAACGCAGGCTCGATAAACATTTCCACCACCTCGGCAATAATCATAGCCGCCTCGGGTATAAAGGTCGCAAAGCACGGCAACCGCGCGGCAAGTTCAAAGTGCGGCGCGGCGGATTGCCTTGAAGCGCTCGGAGTGAACATCGACCTCGAGCCGGAAAAGTGCAGAAAGCTCTTGCAGGATATAGGCATAACCTTCTGCTTTGCACAGAAATATCACCCCTCGATGAAGTATGTAGGCGCTATCCGCCGCGAGTTAGGCTTCAGAACGGTATTCAACATCTTAGGCCCGCTGACCAACCCTGCCCATCCTCAGCTCCAGCTCCTCGGCGTATATGACGAATCCCTCTGCGAGCCGCTTGCAAAGGTGCTCATGAGCCTCGGCGTAAAGCGCGGAATGGTGGTCTACGGCCAGGATAAGTTAGATGAGATTTCCCTCAGCTCGCCTACTACGGTATGTGAGTTCAAGGGCGACATGTATAAAACCTACGTAATAAAGCCCGAAGATTTCGGCTTTGAGACCTGCCGCAAGTCCGATCTTGTAGGCGGAACTCCCGCCGAAAACGCAACCATCACCCGCGCGATACTCTGCGGGGCGGAGAAGGGCGCAAAGCGCAACGCGGTTCTGATGAACGCCGGCGCGGGAATATACATCGGCGGAAAGGCCGATTCTGTAGCCGAAGGCATAAAGCTTGCCGCCGAGCTTATCGATTCCGGCGCGGCGATGAAAAAGCTCGATGAATTTATAAAGGCTTCAAACTCATGACTGTACTTGACATTCTCGCCGAAAGCGCAAGGGAGCGCGTTGCGGAGTCAAAGCGCCGCGCGCCCCTTTCGGAAGTAAGATCAGCGGCTTTAAGCGCGCCAAAGCTCGGTTTTGAGTTTGAAACCGCCCTTAAGGCCGAGGGCATATCCTTTATCTGCGAATGCAAAAAAGCCTCGCCGTCTAAGGGGCTTATCTCGCCCGATTTTAAGTACCTCGACATCGCCGAGGCATACGACAGGGCAGGCGCGGCGGCGATATCGGTCCTGACCGAGCCCACAAAGTTTTTGGGGTCCGACGAATACCTCAAAGAGATATCCGCGCGCGTCTCGGCGCCGTGTCTGAGAAAGGATTTCACCGTCGACGAGTACATGATATGGGAGGCGCGGCTGCTCGGCGCAAAGGCAGTTCTCCTTATATGCTCGATACTCGGCCCTGCCGAGATAAAGGATTATATCGAAATCTGCGACGGCCTCGGAATGTCGGCCCTTGTCGAGGCTCACGACGAGTGCGAAATTGAATCCGCTCTCGCCGCCGGGGCAAGGGTGATAGGCGTAAACAACCGCAATCTGAAGGATTTTTCGGTAGATCAGGAAAACAGCCGCCGCCTGCGGAGCCTTGTTCCTAAGGATAGAGTATTCGTCTCGGAGAGCGGCGTAAAGACCCGCGACGACGTGATCTCGCTGCAAAATATCGGGGCGGACGCGGTCCTGATCGGCGAAACGCTTATGAGATCGGCCGACATAGCCGCAAAGCTCAGGGAGTTAAAAGGTCAATGACAAAGATAAAATTCTGCGGGATACGCTCGCCCGAAACCGCCGACGCGATAAACCGTGTCCTGCCCGATTACGCCGGGTTTATCCTTGAGCCGAGGTTCTGGCGGTATATAACCCCCGAGGCGGCAATAGAGATAATCCGCCGATTAGACCCCCGGGTCACTCCTGTGGCGGTATTTGTCGACAGCCCGTTTGATTACGCCGAGCGGGTGATGAAAACCGGGTATTTCGGCATGGCCCAGCTTCATGGGCACGAAGACGCCGGGTATATAAACGACCTGAGAAAATCGTCGGGCAGGGCGGACACAAAGGCTTTCAGCGTAAAATCGCCGGAAGATATAGAGGCCGCGCGGGAATGCCCCGCCGATTATGTTCTTCTTGATTCGGGAACCGGCACCGGCGAGCAGTTCGACTGGGGGCTTATAAAGAGCGTCGGCAGGGATTATTTCCTCGCCGGAGGGCTTTGCCCCGAAAACGCCGCCGAGGCGGTAAAAGCGCTGAGGCCCTACTGCGTCGACGTAAGTTCGGGCATAGAGACCGACCGGGTAAAGGACCCCAAAAAAATGCTAAGATTCGCGGAGGCAGTCCGCGGCCAAAAAATATAAAGGAGCGAAAAATATGTCACAATCAAAAGGACGCTTCGGCGTTCACGGCGGACAGTATATCCCCGAAACGCTTATGAACGCCGTAATTGAGCTTGAAGCGGCCTACAACCGCTATAAGGACGACCCCGAGTTCAACCGCGAGCTTACGGCGCTTTTAAACGATTACGCCGGAAGGCCCTCGCGCCTCTACTACGCCGAAAAAATGACGCGCGACCTTGGCGGCGCGAAAATATATCTAAAGCGCGAGGATCTAAACCACACCGGCGCTCATAAGATCAACAACGTTTTAGGCCAGGCCCTTTTGGCCAAAAAGATGGGCAAGACCCGCCTTATTGCCGAAACCGGCGCAGGTCAGCACGGCGTTGCGACCGCTACCGCCGCCGCCCTTATGGGTATGGAGTGCGTTGTTTTCATGGGCGAGGAGGACACAAAGCGCCAGGCCCTCAACGTTTACAGAATGAAGCTTTTAGGCTCCGAGGTCGTTCCGGTAAAAACCGGCACCGCCACCCTTAAGGACGCCGTCAGTGAAGCGATGAGAGAATGGACCCG
>CANRHA010000112.1 GCA_947630315.1 uncultured Clostridia bacterium | reverse complement strand
CCGCCGCGCTGTGCACATGCGCCCTCGGGAAGGACCGCGTTATAGGCGTTATGATGCCGCAGGGCGAACAGGCCGATATAAACTACTCGATAGAGCTTTGCCGCCTTTTGGGGATAAGGACCCTGACCGTGAATATTGCCCAGGCGGTAGAGGCGGTAAAAAGCGCCCTCGGCTTCGAGCCTTCGGCGCAGACAGTCACAAATATTCCCCCGCGCGTGAGAATGACGGTTTTATACGCCGTTGCGCAGTCAAATAACGGCAGGGTCGCCAACACCTGCAACCTCTCGGAGGATTGGGTGGGCTACTCTACCCGCTACGGCGACGCCGCCGGCGATTTCAGCCCCCTTTCGCGCTTTACCGTTCATGAGGTCAAGGAGATAGGCCGCTGCCTCGGGCTGCCCGAAAAATTTGTTGAAAAGCCCCCGCTCGACGGCCTCTGCGGAAAGACCGACGAGGAAAACCTCGGCTTTACCTACGAGGTTTTGGACAGATATATCCGCGAGGGGATCGAGCCGGAACCTGAAATCAAGCAAAAGATAGACCGGCTCCATAAGCTAAACCTGTTTAAACTTAAGTATATGGATTGTTTTGAATATGAACCCTGATTTTTTAAATACCGCGCTGCGCCAATCCGCCATCGACGTGGGCTGTAAGCCGGAAGACCTGACTAAGCGCAAAAACACCTTCACAGCCTCTCGGCGGCGAGAGGGCGCAAAGGTATTCTACCCCGACAGGGTCGATTTTCTCGCCGTAAGCTACGGCTCGGGGATCGCCGTTTCGGTGTGTGATGAAAAGCTTGAAGCCGTCTCGGCGGCGCTTAAAAATTCGGATATGCTCTCTTCAGAGGAGCTGATATCTTTGGGCTTTAGGCCGAGGTTTGAAACTGTCTGCTTTCTGCCTTCGGGCGACGACATAACGCCCCTTAAATGCCGTTATGAGACCCGCCTTATGTATCCCGAGGATTTTAAAGAACTGTATCTGCCAGAGTGGTCGAACGCTTTATGCCGAAAAAGACCGCAAAAAGACAAACTGGCCGTTGGTGCATACGACCGCGGAAGACTCATCGGCCTTACCGGAGCTTCTCAGGACGCGGAAAAGATGATGCAGATAGGGATAGACGTCAGAATCGAATACCGCAGGCAGGGTGTAGCCGCGGCGCTTACTTCGGCGCTCGCGCATGAGATAATAAAAGCCGGGCAGACGCCCTTTTACAGCTGCCATTGGAGCAATACGCCGTCGTTCAGAAACGCTCTTCGTTCCGGGTTCACGCCGGTATGGACGGAGATCCAGGCGGACCTGATTTGAGCGATCAACAAAAGGAGGAAAAAATATGTCGGAAGAAAGGCATTTAGTCGATTTAATGTACCCGTCGGAAGAAAAGCGCAGGCTCAGCCTTGAACGCGCTTCAAAGCTCTCCGAGCTGCCGCAGGACTATATCAGAAACCTCGAGCTTGAACAGCTATCGCGGCTTATATGCCCCGAGTACGCCCTGAACGCGCAGAGGATATTCACTCAGCTTTCGACCGACATTGAAACGCTGAACTTCCGCCTTGATATTTTGGAGGATTTTCTGAACGTTTCCTCGCTCGAATCGGTGCTTTACGAGAACGTCCACAAGCTCTACGTCAACGAGCATGTAAACATAACAAAATTGGGCCTTGCCGACAGCTTTTTTGCCCTCAAGCAGCGCTTTGAGAGCCTCAAGACCTACATAGAATGCATAACCAACTGCCATATTTTCTGCGACAAGAACAAGGATAAATTCCGCTCGGCGGCGCTTGCCGATCTTTCGGGATACTTTGCCTCTATATACAATTCGGAATATTTTGACGAGATAAAGCACGAGACCGACGAGTGCCTGCGGCTTCTCGGAAAGGGCATAAGAAGCGTGACCGTGGGCATAAACTTTGACGATATGCTTATGCCGACAGAGGCGATGCTTTTAACGGTATCCACCGAAAAGATAAAGAAAAAAGGCCGCTTCGACTGGCTCCTCGGCAGAAGCGGAGAAAACGGCCGCCCTATAGGCAAAACACATTCTCTTTACAACGACAACGGCGGAACCAACGACATCGAGGCCCCTCTGTTCAGGGAGTTAAAGGAGATCAACGCCGAATATATAAGCCACCTCGACTCCGCCGTCCGCGCGTACTTCAAGAGATCGACCGAGGACATTCTTACCTTTGAGAGTCAGATGAGCTTTTACATCGGCGCAAAAAAGCTGATAGAGGCCGCCCGCGCAAGGGGTCTTGAAATGTGCAGACCGAAATACCTGCCGATGGAAAACCGCGAAATGCACGCAAAGGGCATATTCGACCTCTCGTTTTACATTCAGATGGTCGGCTCCGACCCGATGGGAAGCCTCAAAAACAAGATAGTCACCAACTCCTGCGATTTTGACAGCGACGGCAGGTTCTACGTTCTGACCGGCGCAAACAACGGCGGAAAAACTACCTATACCCGCGCCATCGGCATAATTCAGGTCTTCGCCCAAGCGGGGCTTTATGTTCCCTGCGTCGAGTGCGAGATCTCCCCTGTCGACTTCATTTACACCCACTTCCCGAAAGAGGAGGAGGTCGGCCTGAACACCTCGCGCTTCACCCAGGAATGCAAGCAGTTCAAGGAGACTATCGACACCGCGACGAGGTACAGTATGCTTTTGCTGAACGAGTCGATACAGTCGACCACGCCGACGGAATGCGTTTACATAGCCACCGAGCTGACCAAGATATTCAGATGCATAGGCGTCAGGGGCGTATACGCCACCCACCTTTTGGAACTTGCGCGCAGCCTTGACAAGCTTAATTCCGAGGTCGAGGGCGACACAAAGCTTGTAAGCCTTATAACTACGGTCGATTCCTCAGACGGCGACCGCCGGCTCTACCGCATAGAGCGCGCCGAGCCTCAGGAGTTCGGCTACGCAAGGAGCATCTACGAAAAATTCGGCGTGAGCTTTGAGGAAGTAAAAAAGCGCCAGGCGGAAAAGAAGTAGAACGCCGCACCGGCCTTCCGACATAGAAAAAGCCCCTCCGAGGGGGCTTTTATCATTTTTCTACCCTCCAGTCGATGGGGGGTATTTCATTTTCAACCAAGAACCTGTTGACCCGCGAAAATACGCGCGAGCCGAAAAATCCTCCGTAGGCCGAAAGCGGGCTCGGGTGGGCGGATTCAAAAACGCCGTGTATCGGGTTGGTTATAAACGCTTTCTTGCTCCGCGCGTTCGCGCCCCAAAGTATAAACGCAACCGGCGTGCTGCGTTCGTTGAGCTTTTTTATCACCTCGTCGGTGAATATCTCCCAGCCCATTCCGCGGTGGGAGTTCGCCTGACCCCTTCTGACCGTTAAAACCGCGTTCATAAGCAGCACCCCCTGCTTCGCCCAAGCGGTAAGATCGCCGGTTTTGGCAGGCTTTATGCCTATGTCGCTTTCAAGCTCTTTGTAGATGTTTTTAAGCGAGGGCGGCAGCTCGGTGCCGTCGCGCACGGAAAAACTCAGCCCATGCGCCTGCCCGGGTTCGTGATAAGGGTCCTGGCCCAAAATCACCGCCTTCACCTCGGAATAGGGCGTAAGCTTTAAGGCGTTGAATATGTCGTACATTCCGGGGTAGATGTCGCGGGCCGCGTATTCCGATTTAAGAAACTGCCTCAGCTTAAGGTAGTATTCCTTTTCAAACTCGGCGCCTATAACCCCATCCCAGTCGTTGCCTATAGTAACCATGTCTAAATGAAAAGCGCCGAAAATGACGCAAATACTATCCCGAGGACGATAAGCGCCGCCATGACTATAACTATTATCCTCGCAAAAAGAGTCTTTTTCAATCCTCAGCCCTCCTGAATAAATACTGCCGGCCGGCAGAAATCGGCGTATCGCGGGTAATAAAAAACAGCCCGTCCGGACTGCTTTTTACCGGGGAATTTCCCCATATCGCCCGAAAGCGAATAAGTTCGGTTTGCGCGGCTTAGGCGACGGGTTTGCCGATATAAGCCGAGAGAACGTTTACGATCAGCGCGACTACAAAGAACACGATAACGATGATTGTTGTAGCTCTGTTGATCTTTGCCTCGCGGGTGTTTCCGCCGTTGCGGCCGAAGAACGAATCCTGAGAGCCGCCTATTGCGGAGTTGAGCCCCGAGTTGTGAGTGTCTGAAAACAGAACGGAAAGTATGATCGCAACGCTTGCGATGACAAGTATAATTCCGCTGATTATGTTGACTGCTGTCATTTAAATTCCTCCAAATAAAGTATTGAATCCCGTATATTATATCACACATGTTTTGAAATTGCAATACTTTATTCAAAACTTTTGCTGTTTTTTTAGAGATTCCAGATGTTCTTGGCGTATTCGGCAACAGCCCTGTCGGCCGAGAAGATGCCCGCGTTAGCTATATTCATGAGCGACATAGACTGCCACTTTTTGGTATCGCGGTACATTTTTGAGGCCTTTGCCTGCGCTTCGCGGTAGGCGTTGAAGTCGGCAAGCACCATGTAGGGATCGCTGAACTTAAGCGAACTTACAACGTCGTCGAAGCGGTTGCCCATAAATCCGTGGTCTATTCTGTCGATGGCGGCCTTTATCACCTTGTCCGAGCTGTAAAGGTTCATCGGGCTGTAGCCCTGCTTGCGGGCCTCGGCCTCCTCGGCGGTCATGCCGAAGTAGATTATGTTATTTTCGCCGACTACGTTTCCTATCTCGATGTTCGCGCCATCGCGGGTTCCGAGAGTTACCGCGCCGTTGAGCATAAGCTTCATGTTGCCGGTGCCCGAGGCTTCTGTTCCCGCAAGCGAGATCTGTTCGGATATCTCTGAGGCGGGCATAAGTATCTCGGAGAGCGAAACGTTGTAGTTTTCAAGGAACACTACGTTGAGTTTGCCCTTGAACACGGGGTTTTTCCTGATCTCCTCGCCGAGCGCCCATATGAGCTTGATTATCTGCTTTGCGAGGTAGTAGCCCGGGGCCGCCTTTGCCGCAAAGATATAAGTCTTGGGCAGGAACTCGGCGTTGGGGTTATCTAAGATATAGTTGTAATCGGCGACGATATTGAGCGCGTTGAGGTGCTGCCTCTTGTATTCGTGAAGCCTCTTTACCTGAACGTCGAACATGGTGTCGGGATCGATAACTATTCCGCTCGAGGATTTTACATATTTCGAGAACGCGGTCTTGTTTTCAAGCTTGATCTTTGCAAGGCTCTCCAGAACGGCGGGGTCGTCCTTGAACGCCTCGAACTTTTTGAGCTCGGTAGCGTTCTTGCGGTACTTCTTGCCTATAGTCGAATCCAAAAGCGCGCAGAGCGGCTTATTTGACTGGCAGAGCCAGCGGCGGTAGGCAATACCGTTCGTCACGTTGGTGAACTTCTCGGGCGTATAGTTGTACTCGTCCTTGAAGACCGACTCCTTGATGATTTCGGAATGTATCTGAGAAACGCCGTTTACATGGTGCGAGGCGCAGACGCAGAGCTTTGCCATATGGACCTTGCCGCCCGAAATTATAGACATGCGGTTGACAAGGTTAGAATCGTGGTAGCGCTCCCAAAGCTCGCCGCAGTAGCGGTTGTTTATCTCGACGATAATGGAGTAGATGCGCGGAACTATCGTCTGGAGCAGGTTGGTGTTCCACTTTTCAAGCGCTTCGGCCATAACGGTGTGGTTAGTGTACGCAAAGCATTTCGAGACTATGTTCCACGCCATATCCCAGCCGTAGCCGCAGTCGTCGAGCAGAACTCTCATAAGCTCGACAATTGCAAGAGTCGGGTGGGTGTCGTTTATCTGAATGGCGACCTTATCGGCAAGGTTGTCCAAGGTGCCGTAGGTGGCCATATGGTGGTTTACGATATCTCCTATAGAGGCGGCGCACATGAAGTAC
>CANRHA010000111.1 GCA_947630315.1 uncultured Clostridia bacterium | reverse complement strand
AGCGCGGGGCCAGCGCGCCGCAGGCGCGCTGCGGCGGCCTCCGGCCGCCGGGGCTTCGCCCGGGCCCGCGGCAGAGAACAGAAATCGGAGGTCAGAAGTCAGAGGCGCCCTTTCGGGTAGTACAGCCTGCGGCAACCGGGGCGAGGCAAAAAGGTGTTCCCCTACCTCTCCATCCTCCAGATCTGCGCGCTATACGGCGGCAGAGTGCTGCCGCCGCCGAAGTCGTGAGGCTTGCCGGTTATGAGTTCCACCGCGGTTCCGCAGCCGGCATCAAAGTGTGCGGAAAACTCCGCGCCGTCAGCGTTGATGGCCACGAGCACCCTCTCGTGCTCCGATTTCCTCTCAAAAACGCACTGTTTGTTCGTCAGCAGGACCGAACGGAAGCCCCCGTAATTAAGCGCTTCGGAGGATCTTTTTATTTCCGCAAGGCGGCTGATAAATTCGCAGAGGCCGTTCCACTCCGGAACGTCAAAGCACGGCCTCAGAGCCGGGTCTCCCTCGCGCTTTTCACCCTTTGCGCCCCACTCGCTTCCGTAATAAACGCACGGTATGCCCGGCATTCCGAAGCTTAAGGCATAAATAAGAGGCAAATGCTCGGGATTAGTCAGAATACTCGCAACACGGGTCACGTCGTGGTTGTCCACAAAGCTAAGCATATGTTTTCCCTTGTAGAGGGTCCAGTTTTCGGGTCCGAACTGCCTCATCAGCGAGTGATTTATCTCGAACATGTTCATGCTGTTGAAGCTGCTGAAAAGTCCTTTGTAGCATTCATAATTCGTGGCCGAGTGCAGCATACCGTCGTTGACGAGGCGGCTGTAGTCGCCGTGGAGCATCTCGCCGAGAAGATAAAAATTATTTTTTAAGCCCGATGTAAAGCTGCGAAGCCTTCTCAAAAAGTTTTCATCAAGACAGTACGCAACGTCAAGCCTAAGGCCGTCGATGTCGAACTGATCCACCCACATTCTGATACTTTCAAAAAGATAGTTGATGACGTCTTCATTTCTGAGATTGAGCTTTACGAGATCGTAGTTGCCCTCCCAGCCCTCATACCACAGGCCGTCGTTATAGTTTGAATTTCCGCCGAAATCTATCCTGTTGAACCAGCCGACATACGGCGAATTTTCGCGGTTTTTAAGTACATCCAAAAAAGGCCCGAACCCCCTGCCGACATGGTTGAACACGCCGTCAAGAACAACTCGTATTCCGTTTTCATGAAGCGCGCGGCAAACCTCAGCGAAGTCCTCGTTTGTGCCGAGTCTGACGTCTATTTTGCGATAGTCGCGGGTATTGTAGCCGTGGCTGTCCGATTCAAAAACCGGGCAGAAGTAAACGGCGTTTGCACCGAGCTTTTTGATATGGGGGATCCAATCCTTGACCTTAAGAATGCGGTGCGAAAGGACCGAATCGTTGTTGAACGGCGCCCCGCAGAACCCCAAGGGATAAATCTGATAAAATACGCTTTCATATGCCCACATAATGCAGTCTCCTTTAAATTTGATGACGCTAAAGTATAGCATTTCTCGGCGGGTTAGTCAAGAAGGACCGATCAGAAGACAGATGTCAGAGATCAGATGTCAGAGGCGCTTTTACAGGGTTTGCGGGAAGATGAGGGCGAGGGGTAGGGCGGAACTTTCTGCCGCTGTCGCCGCAACCTTCTGCGCATAACGCAAGTACCTGCTGTCCGTCGCCTCTGTCCTCCCGGGTCTGATTTCTGATATCTGACCTCTGTTCTCTGCCGAGGCCCCGGGCGAAGCCCCGGCGGCCGGAGGCCGCCGCAGCGCGCCTGCGGCGCGCTGGCCCCGCGCTTCGCGCGGGGCGGGCTTCGCCCGGGGTCTCGGCAGGAGCAGCAGCCCCCGCCAAGCAGGCAAAAAAGCTCCCGGCCACCGCAGCAGCCGGGTAAAATGCACAGATTCCGATCTCATAAGCCAACAGATTCCATTCTTGCAGGAAGCCTCCCCTACGCCTCTGCGAAGCCCTCAACGACGCCGAGGAGGACTATGCCGATAACGACCGCGACGATGGCTGCGTATTGCAGCGGCTTCAGCTTTTCACGCAGGAATATCGCCGCAAGACCGGCGGATACCACGCAGTAGGCGCCGATTACCGGGGCCGCGACAACTGCGTTTCCGCTCATCGCGTAGACGTAGAAGAACTGGCCGGCGGTCTCAAATACGGCGGCTATAAGCTTGTCGCTCTGCTTGGGGATCTCGATTTTTTCTTCCTTGATCACGAGTATGTAGATGAGCATTATTGCCGCGGCAATAAGAAACGTTATCTCGTATGAGATGTTCGCGACGTTCTCAAAATTTTCCTCGTTCACTCCGACAAGCGGCGTGGCGTTGATGTCGTCAAGGTAAAATGCGTCGAGGAAGGTTCCCATAGCGTCAAGAATACAGTAGATCAGCGGGAAAATAAGCGCCATAACGCTCCTGCTGTACTTTTTGTCCTCAGGGGCTATTTCTGAGGATCTTGTTTTTTCAGCCCACCCTAAAAGCACGATGCCTAACGTTATCACTACAACGGATATTCCCGAAAGAAGATCAAGCTCCTGGCCGAGGAATATTACGCAGAGAATGCACACCAATGCCCCCGAGCTGTTCTGGACAGGCGAGGATATCGACAATTCAAGATATTTAAGACCGAGATAGCCGACGACCATCGAGATAATATAGAAAAGAGATACCGGCAGATAGATGATAATGTTTATCGGATCATAGCCGACGTCGGAGGTCAGAAGAACAAAAGCGGCGTGTACGCCCATCACAAGGCCGACGCAAATACCCGTCAGAAGATGGCTGTACTTTTCCTCGCCGCCGCGCGCGCCTTTTTTATAGAACAGATCGGCTGCTCCCCACAAAAACGTCGTGAGAAGCGTAAAAATTAACCACATATTTCATTTTCCTTTCAGATTATATTGCCGCATAGATCCGGCAGACCAATGAAACATATCGGCGCGGCGGAGACAGCATCAGATGCGTGAGCGAGATCGACCACATAAAACCTTTCCCTTTCAATAGTATTGCCGTGCGACAGTATACCAAATTAAAAGAGATGTGTCAAGGGCGGAGGGGGTGAGGTGGCCGAAGCGGCCGCATCAAGAAGATAGGTATTAGATGTTAGATGTTAGAATTTAAGAGTGTCAACTTCGGTGACGGATTTAAGTGCAGGGGATAATGTGGGCGGAATAGACGCTCCCGGGCGGGTGGAAGACAGGGGCAGAGGGCAGAAGCGCTTTTACCGGGCTGGCTGCAAGATGAAAACGCGTGAGTAAGCCGGAACTCTCTGCCACCGTTGCCGTAACCTTCTGCCTCACCGCAAGTTCCTGCTGTCCGCTACCCTTGTCCTCCCGGGTCTGATATCTGCTCTCTGACCTCTGTTCTCTGCCGCGGCCCCGGGCGAAGCCCTCCACGTTGGGGGAGTGGAACCGCATAGTGCAGACTTGGGAGGGAGCGCCACACCGTGGAGTAGAGGGATAGAAGATAGATGAATAGAGGATAGAAAGCTCTCTTGGGGCGGGAGTGACAGAGTGCTGCTACCTTCCATTTACAGAAAGGTATTCGCGGCGGTGCCGCTCATACTATCGTAAATAATCCGGTTCATTGTGCGCCTTTCATGGGAAAGCAAAACAGCCTGCTGCTGACTCACTATAAAAAGGTATTCGCAAATTTCCTTGCGGAAATTTTCTCATACTATTTTGAATCGCCCCACCCCCTGACCCTTTCCCCTCGAGGGGAGGGGGCGGTGCAAAACCGTAAGTTTCTGCCAATGTCAGAAGGGGATGGGGTGAACTGTGATAGCATGAGCGGAGGTTTTCAGGAGCAGTTATGAGCGGTTATTAGAAATTTTTTCAGGGGTGCTACCAAGCATGGCGACCGCGAGCGAATACCCTTTTAGATGATAGGTGTTAGATGATTAGAAGATAGAACGCCCTATCAAAGTTTACATAAAAACAAAAGGCACGCGAGCGCGCCGAAGCTCTCTGCCACCTATGCTGCCACTTTCCACCCTACCGCAACCTCTTGCTATCCGCCGCCCTTGTCCCACCTGCATCTGTTTTCTGACATCTGACTTCTGACCTCTGGCTCGGGCGAAGCCCCGGCGGCCGGAGTCCGCCGCAGCGCGCCTCCGGCCGCCGGGGCTTCGCCCGGACCCACGGCAGAGAACAAAGTTCGTAAAAGAGAACAGCAGCCGGAAATCAGATTGCAGATTCCAGGATTTAGCGCATATTCACCCCACATCGTTCTCAATATCCTTTATCTTCCTTGCCGGAACGCCGCCTACGACGCAGTTGTCCGGCACGTCCTTTGTCACCACGGCGCCGGCGGCAACGACAACATTATTCCCTATCGTAACGCCGGGGAGAACAGTCACGTTTCCGCCTATCCACACGTCGTTTCCGATCGTGACAGGCTTGCCGATACCCAGATGTTCGCGGCGGCCTTTGGGAGTGAGCGGGTGGTTGACCGTTGTTATCAGCGTGTTCGGGCCGATCATCACATAATCCCCGATATGCACCGGCATGATGTCAAGGATCGTGACGTTGTAGTTGGCGAGAAATTGATCTCCGACGTGAATATTCTTCCCGCTGTCGCACATAAACCCCGGGCAGAGGCACACGTCTCTGCCCACCGAGCCGAAATATTTTTTGATTAGCACAGCCTGCTCGTCTTCGGTCGCGTCCTCGTCCTGGATTTTTCTCAGCTCGCGGCAGAATTTGATCGCATTAAGCTTTCTGCCGTTGACCCCGGCATCCCAAAAATCATAGTACAGCCCTGCGTCCAGTTTTTCTTCTTCGGTCATTTGTATTACCTCACTTTTATCAATTTAAGAGTTTGTCTTCTGCATTCGGAAGAGCATTTCGGTTCTTTTTGATGCCCTACAGTAACATAAAACACCGCTAAAAACGCCGCGCAGACGCACCAGATAACCGGTTCGGTTATAGCCACGCCCGGGTACCCCGCGTACGGCACGAGAAACGCCGCCGAGAAAATCTTTACCGTAAGCTCAATGGTGCTCGACAGCACCGGCAGGACCTTATGCCCCATCGCCTGCATTGTGTAGCGCAGGACAAACAGCGCCCCGAGCGGGAAGAAACAGGCCGTGCTGAGCCGCAGATTCAAAAGCGCGTTCGAGACTATCTCGCCGTTGTCGGTGCCGGTCAGAAGCAGGATAAGCGGCCTGCCGAGCGTCCAGCAGACGATCACCGAAAATACAGACCAGATAAGCTCGACCAGCATCATTTTTCGGTTTGCCTCGCGGATACGCCCGTACATTTTTGCACCATAGTTCTGCCCAACAAAGGTGCTCGTCGCGCTCGAAACGGTGGACATCGGGATCATCAGCATCTCATATACCCTGCGGGAGGCGGTGTGCGCGGTGATGATGTCGGTGCTCAGGGCGTTTATCGAACGCTGCATAATTACCGAGCCGAGCGAAAACACGCACTGCATCATCGCCATTGAAAACCCGGTCGTGAACATCTCGGAGGAAAGAGCGCGGTTTGTCTTCCAGTCGCCCGATCTCGGCAGGTAATCTTTATAATTTTTTAGGATATACCCCATGCAGAGCGCCTCCGAGACCGCTTGGGCGATGACCGTTGCAAAGGCGGTTCCCGCTATTCCTGCATGCAGCCAGATCACAAAAACCGCGTCAAGCAGAATGTTCAGCAAGCTCGAAAGTATCAGAAAATACAGCGGCGTTCTGCTGTTGCCTATCGCCCTCAGAAATCCCGCGCAGCCGTTGTAGGCTATTGTGGTGAGCATTCCGCCTAATATTATCACTATATAAATGTACGACTGCTCGAAAACCTCCTCGGGCGTGAGCAGCAGCCTCATCATCGGCTTTAGGAACATCAGCGACGCCGCCGTAAGGATTGTCCC
>CANRHA010000110.1 GCA_947630315.1 uncultured Clostridia bacterium | reverse complement strand
CCCATGGTTTCGCACCGCCCCCTCCCCTCGAGGGGAGGGGTCAGGGGGTGGGGTGATTCAAATAGCATGAGAAAATTTCCGTAAGGAAATTTGCGAATACCTTTTTACCAAGTGCAGGCAGCCCCGCTCTGTCACTCCCGCCCCGAGCGGAGCTTTTCTGACATCTGCCATTTGACTTCTGTCTTCTATTCGTACCCGCGCCGGCTCACCCCTCCCCCGCCCGGCTTTTTGCAGAAAGCCCGGGCATAGCAGCGCCCCCTCCCCTCGAGGGGAGGGGGTCAGGGGGTGAGGTGACTAAAAATAGCATGAGAAAATTTCCGCAAGGAAATTTGCGAATACCTTTTTATAGTGTGTGGACGCGCGTTGTTTGGCTTTTCCGGGTAAGGCGCACAATGTGCTGGAACATTTAAGATAGCATTCGCTTGCGAATCCCTTTCCATCAATGTGGCGTAGCCACGCTTTGTCACTCTCGCTTCCAAGAGAGCTTTCTATCTTCTATTCATCTATCTTCTAACGCTCTAATAGCATGAGCGGCTTTGCCGCGAATCCCTTTTCACCATGTCAGTGCACGCAGAAAATCATTTTCTCACAGCAAGGTATGACATATTTAAAAAAGCGCCAAATCTTTTTTATCAAGTGTATGATGCAGTCATCAAGGCGGCGCATTATATCTCATCGCTTCCAAACCGCTTTCTCTTGCGAGTCCCTTTTACCAACTTGAATCATGCGCGAGGCCATTTATAAGAATCCAAGCATGAACAACCTAAAATATCTCCCTAACCCCTTCCCACATTTACAAATCTTGCAGCATGCTGTCAAGCGCGGCAAAAATCCACCCCACCCTGTTAATCCCTCAAAGGAAAACACCCGACCGCGGGGGCCGGGTGCTTCCGAGAGGGAAAAAATGAAAACAGCGCACTAAAAAATGCTGGAAGAGGGCTGAAATAGGGGCCTGCACGTCCGCAGCCCTGAGCGGCGGGCGTGCAGTAAAGAAAGGGAAAATATGAAAAAGTGGGTCTGTCTGATTTTACGGCGTCATTCGCCGGTGCGGCCGGTCATCTCCGGCGTGGATTCGCTGAGGACCACGTCGATGTCAAAGTTTTCGCCGCCGCGGTAAACGGTGAGGGTAACGGTATCTCCCACCGCGTATTTGTTTTTGATGTCGTTGAGCTGTTCGCTCGTCTCCACCGATTCTCCCTGAATGGCTATAATTATATCTCCGGCGACTATTCCCGCCTTATCCGCGCCCGAATCGGGGGCTACCGAGAAGACGTACACGCCCATCGGCATTCTGTAGTAGAAGGACATAAGTTCGGTGATGTTCTGTCCGGTTATGCCGAGGCTCGGTCTGCCGGGAACGTAGCCGTATTTTATGAGACTTTCGATTATCGGTATTGCTTCGTCTATCGGTATTGCAAACCCGAGGCCTTCGCCGTATTGGGTGGATACTTTTGCCGAGGTTATTCCGATCACCCTGCCGTACGCGTCGATCAGCGGGCCGCCCGAGTTGCCGTTGTTTATTACCGCGCTTGTCTGTAAAAGGTTCATGGTGTTGTCTTCAACGGTAACGGTTCGGTTGAGACCCGAAATAATTCCGGTCGTCATTGTTCCGTAAAGGTCAAATCCCAGAGGGTTTCCTATCGCGATAGCAAGCTCGCCTATTCTCAGTTCGGAGGACTTGCCGAACTCAACGGGTATCAGATCTTTTCCGTCGAGGTCCGCCTTGAGCACGGCTATATCGGTAGTGGAGTCGTAGCCTATTACCTCGGCCTCGTATTCGCTAAGTTCCGCGTCAACTATCATCACCGAGAGGAAATCTTCAATGACGTGCGCGTTTGTGACGATGTAGCCGTCCTCGCTTATCACAAACCCGGTTCCGACCTGGGTGCCGTTTCTGACGGTGCAGGACACCCCGACCACCGACGGGCTGAGCTTGTCGTAGATGTCGGGTATAGCCATCGCGTCCTCGGGCGCCGCAAGCTGTTCAAGGCTCGGGAAATCCCTTATAGCGGTGGGGCCGGCTGACGTTTCGGCGTCTTCCGGCTCGTCCTCGTCCTCGTCGTCGACAACTTCGATGTCGGACGCGCCGCCCTGTATCTCGTCGTTTTCGTTGTTGTAGTCGTCAAGAATAACGTCGTTGTCTCCCGTAAGGGAGCCGCCGCTCTTGTTTGCGTAGAGGTTCGAGCCGTTGGCGACGCCGTTTTTGAGGGTAAAGAAGTTGTACGCCGAAATGGATGCTATCGCGATAACGAATACCGCAAGTATTCCCGAAATTGCGATTATTGCTATTTTGCCGGCGTTGCTCTTTTTCTTAGGGGGCTTCGGGCTGTAGATGTATTCGTTGCTCGCCTGACTGTAGTACCCCTGAGAGGGCTGGCCGTAGTTCTGATTCGGATAAGGCTGCTGCCCGTACTGTGGCGCGTATGCCTGAGGCTGCCCTTGCGGCTGATACCCCTGCTGACGGTATCCCGCGGCGGGCGCTGCGGGTATCCTCGTCCTCGGGGCTTCGGCGTATTCCGCCCTGCCCGGGGTCTGATCGGCTGTGTGTTCAGGCTCCGCCGTGATTATAGGTTCCGCAACCGTTTCCGGCTCGGGTATCTGTTCCGGCGCGGCAGCTATTTCAGATTCCGCCGTCTGTTCGGATTCTGCAATTATCTCCGTTTCGGCGCTTTCGTGCTCATCTGCTGCGGTTTCCTCCGCCGCCATTTCCTCCGCCGGTTCTGCGTATTCGACCGCTTCCGCGGCGTTATTTTCTGCCGAGGGGGTCTCCTCAGCGCTGTTCTCCGGCGCTGTTTCGTCTGCGGGGTTTGTATCTAATGAAGCGCCCTCCGAGACGTCTCCGTCGGCGCTGTAAAGATCAAAATCAGACATCAATATTTTACCTCCGTGCTTATTTTGCATACGGTCCGGTGTATAGCGGCTCGAGGGGCCGCATCGAAGCTTTAATTATATTATACCGCGGTTTGTGAAAACTGTATGAAAGAACGCGGAATTTTTTACGATTTGAATAAGCGCGAATGAGAAAATCATCTGACAGCCGCATGGAAATCTATATGTGGCCGCTTAGGCTACGCCATAGGTATTAGATATTAGATGTTAGATGATAGAGTTTAAAGGTGTCGCCTTCGGTGACGGATTCAAATTTAATAATGCGGGGGAAACGGACGCTTCCATAGGCACTTGAAAATTTTATCAATGTATGATATACTGCTCATAGCGCTTAAAAATAATAAAGAAAGGGGAGTCGGGCGGTGCTCTGGTCTGATCTTATTTTTGTATTTGCCTTTTTGCCGATATATATGATATGCGGGCTTCTGTGCCGTGAAACGTGGGCAAAAAACCTCGTCTGCGTCGCCGCCTCGCTCATATTCATAGCCTGGGGCCGTCAGTGGTATTATGCCCTTATAGTTCTGCCGGTATTCCCCGTTTACATCTGCGGGCTTTTATCAAAAAGAATCAACAACCGCGTCGCCGAGGCGATATGCGACGTTATCGCTGTACTGACCTCCGCCGTTTTTGTGATAGATCTGAGCCGCGAGCCGACTTTAAGTTCGGCAATATGGTCCGTAGCGTTTATTTCGTTTGCGCTGAGGTGCGTTCTTTATACCCGCTATATCTCCGAGGGAATGGAGCCGGAGCGCGACCCTATAGCGCTTATCGTGTATTTTATCTCGCTCGAAGGATTTTTACTGCCGCCCACGGCCGATTACCCGGCGGTCAGAAAAGAGCTTTCCTCCCGCAGGCAGTCTTTAAAGAAGATGTCCGCCGGGCTGAGCGAATTTATAAAGGGCTTTGCGCTCACGTCGGTATGCGCCATGAGCCTTGAACGGGTAAGGCTTGCCGCAACGGAATACGAGGCTTTCCCATGGCTCAACGCGCTTACGCTTATGATTGTTACCGCCGCCGAGGCGTATATGATCGCGGCGGGGTTTTCGCGCATGTCCTGCGGCTTAAGGCTTATGGCGGGGTATTCCGCAAAGGCCGGCATACCCGCGTTTGCGCCGCATTTTAAGCTTTCCCGCCATGTTTCCGAGATAGTGCCGGGTTCTGCGGAGTTCATCAAAAAAAGCTTCTGCGGGCGTTCCGGCGCGGGGGTCGCGGCGAGCCTTGCGGCGGTCTCGCTTCTTTCGGGAATATTCATCGGGTTCGGCTCCGGGGCGGGGGCCTTTGCCGGGATAATAATACTCGCCATGATGATCGAGGGCGGCGAGGATACAAAGCCCCGCGCTTCCGACGCGGTCATATCGGCAATACTCGGCGCGGCGGCGGTCCTGGCGCTTCTTATAACCGCCCCGGGCGGAATGACCGGGCTTTTCTCCGCGTTTGATATCTCCGCCTATGATTACGACATCACATATATTTTAAATAAGGTCCTGCTGAGGTCATGGCCGTGGTTTATTGTCGGGGCGATCGCCCTTTCGGGGATCCCGAGGGTTATTTTTGCCGCCGTGAGAAGAAAAATGTCTCAGAGCGAGCAGGCATACGGCGGGTTGAGAATAGCCGAGACGGTTTACTGCGCGCTGCTTCTTATCCTCGGAACGATAGCCGCCGCGGCATGACGGAGCGATAGCGGCAGGACAGGAAATTTTTCGGGAAAGGAGGGCGGATATGTCTAAATCAAAGAAAAAAAGGCCGCCGCGCGACCTTCAGGACCGGGGAAAGAATATTCCCGAGAAAAGGCCGGAGGAAGCCGAGCCGAAGCCGCCGAAATTTGAAATAGGCGTAAAGGGCGATGAGTTCGACAGAAAATTCACCCGCGCCGCCCGCGCAAAAACCGCCGACGCCGACGGGCTTTTGCGTTCGCTTTCCCGCGAGAGCCGCGCCCTCGGGTTCGACTTTATAAACTTTGCCGTTATGACCCTTCTTTTGGTGTTCTTTGCGCTAAGCTTCGCCTTTTTGGCCCGCGAGGGAGACCCTCCGAGGCTGAAGCTTGCGGCGATCTTAAACGGAAGCTACGAGACCGAGCTGAGCAGCTATTATAAGGATTCTCTGCCGTTCGGCAGGGCGCTTAAAACGGCGGGGGCGCGCCTCGGCTTCTGCAATATGCCGGATAAAACGCCTCCCGAAGAGCCGGATATCCCCGACGAGCCCGAGCCGGAGCTTCCGAAAGAACCTCAGCCGGAAAACACTCAGCCTGTAGCGACCACCGTTCCTCCGACCGTAACCGACGCGCCCACAAGCGCTCCGACGTCGGAGACCACCGAGATAGTAAAGCCGGACACTTTCAGAATGTACGCAAACGCGACGGTGAATATCCGCCTCAGCCCCGACCCGAGCGCGATGATAATGGGCTACTTTGATCTGAATCAGCGGGTGGAGGTAGTTGAGATATTTGACGACGGCTGGGCGAGCATATGGTACAACAACATGATAGCGTATGTTTCGGCGGATCAGCTCGGCGAGACGAGGCTTGTTACTACCGAGGCCACGACCGAAACTGCCACCGAGGAGACCGAACCGGAGATCACGACAGTTCCCGAAGAAGCCGTGACCGACGGCAGCGAGACCACCGAGACCGGCGAAACGCTTCCTCCCGCAACGACTTCGCCGATAATAGTCGACCCCGAACTTTCGGTCTACATGTCGAGGCAGTCTCGGCTTGAGAGCGAGCGCCGCGAGAGTGAAAGGCTTGAAAGCGAGCAGAACGCCGCCACCGCAACGCCCGATGAAAGCGCCGGCGAACCGGACGCCACCGATGCGGAAGAATAATTTTACTGCCCCTGACTCGGAGAGTTGGGGGCTTTTAGGTAATAGAGGTTAGAGGGTTAGAAGATAGAACGCTCTATTAAGGGCGGGTGGAACAGAGTGCGGGTACAAGGGCAAGTGAGTGAGGTGCTGACTGGGGAGGGAGAGTCACGCCACGGGGGTAAAAGGTATTTGCAAGCGAATGCTATTTATAGTCACCCTACCCCTTTTAGAGGGATAGAAGATAGATGAATAGAAGATAGAAAGCTCTTTGAGAGCGAGAGTGACAGAGTGCGGCTGCCCACAATTGGTGAAAAGG
>CANRHA010000109.1 GCA_947630315.1 uncultured Clostridia bacterium | reverse complement strand
GGCGATATCTGCGCCGCAGGTAGGCGGAATAGTAAGGCTCACCGGCTTTATTTTAAGAATGACCGCCGTTTTTGAGATAGGCGGCGCGGTGATAATGTCGCCCGTGTTTATCCGTGATTTCGGCTGGGCGAAGGGAATATGGTACTCGGTTTTCCATTCCGTTTCGGCGTTCTGCAACGCCGGGTTCGACCTCATGGGCGTGAACTCGCCGTACTCCTCGCTCACGGGATTTTCGCGCAGCCCGGTGATAAATATAGCGGTCATGGCGCTGATAATAGTCGGCGGTATCGGGTTTTTATCCTGGGAAGACATAGGCGCGAACAAGTTCAGGATAAAAAAGTACAGAATGCAGACAAAGGTCATCTTAGTCACCTCCGCCCTGCTCATCTTCATACCCGCCCTGCTCTATTTCTTCTTTGAATTTTCCGATCTTGATCTCAAAGAGCGGATCTTAGCCTCGCTGTTCCAGTCCGTGACCGCCCGAACCGCGGGCTTCAACACGGTCGATCTCAACCTTATGAGCGAATCGGGGCTGATGATAATGGTCGGGCTGATGCTTGTGGGCGGCTCTCCGGGTTCGACCGCCGGCGGCCTTAAAACTACCACTCTTGCCGTCGGGGTATCAACAGCTGCGGCGGTATTCAGAAACCGAGAACACACCACCTTCTTCGGCCGCAGGATAGCCCCCGAAACTGTCCGCCAGGCCGGAAGCATTATAATAATGTATCTCTCGCTCTGCGCGGCGGGGGCGTGCACCATCAGCCGCATAGAGGGCCTGCCCCTAAAAGAATGTCTCTTTGAGACCGCCTCGGCCATAGGCACCGTCGGCCTCACGCTCGGCATAACCCCCTCGCTCGGCGGAATTTCGCGCCTGATACTTATTTTGCTAATGTACTTCGGCAGGGTCGGCGGCCTTACGCTTATCTTTGCCGCATTGTCGGGAAAGCCGGCGCCCTCCACCCTCCCGCAGGAAAAATTGACGGTGGGCTAAATCAGAAGACAGAAGTCAGAAATCAGAAGTCAGAAATTTTGCAACCGGGTCTGTGCGTATTATCATCTTTTAATTATCGGATAAATGCCAAATCAGGAGGTTTAAAATGAAATCAGTTTTACTAATCGGTCTCGGAAGATTCGGCAGGCATATCGCCGAAAAGCTGAACGAGCTTGGGCACGAGGTAATGGCGGTCGACATAAACGAGGACCGCGTAAACTCCGCCCTGCCCTTTGTCACATCCGCTCAGATAGGCGACAGCACGAGCCGCAGCTTTCTTGAAAGCCTCGGGATAAAAAACTACGACGCCTGCATAGTCACAATAGGCGACAACTTCCAATGTTCCCTTGAAACGGCCTGCCTTCTTAAGGAGCTCGGCGCAAAGAGGGTAGTTGCGAGGGCTTCGCGCGGGGTCCAGGAAAAATTCCTTCTCCGAAACGGCGCCGACGAGGTGGTATATCCCGAAAAGCAGCTCGCCGCATGGACTGCCATACGCTGCACCTCCGACCACATACGCGACTTTATAGAGCTTGAGGGTGACGTAGACATCTTCGAGCTTTCGATACCCGCCGACTGGAGCGGCAAAACGGTAGTTCAGCTCGATATCCGCAGAAAGTACGACCTCAACATAATAGCCGTGCGCCGAAACGGCATACTTACTATGATAACCCCCGACGCCGTCATGGACCCCGAGAACACGGTACTCGTCCTCGGAACGCTCAAAGCGGTACAGAAGTGCTTCAGGATCTAATATGAAAATTTTTGCCGGGATCTGCTTTTTGCGGACCCCGGCCTTTTTATATATAATGAATCTTCTTGCGGATACCCTATTAGGGCTTATCCGCATCTTTTTTACTCCATTTTCTGCCGCAAATACAGCAGTATCTTCTTTTCCCGGCGCGATACCTGAACCTGAGTCATTCCGAGCCTTTCGGCGGTCTGCTGCTGAGTCATATCGTTAAAAAACCTGCAATATATTAGCGCCCTGTCGCGGGGTTCAAGGGTATTGAGCGCCTCCGCCAAAGCCAAAGAATCGGTGATCTTTATATCCGGCGCCTCTACCGGAATGTCCTCGGTGCGTTTGCCGTCCTCGGTCTCGTGGGTAAGGCTAACCACCGGCTGCATAACGCACACCGCCTCGGCGGCGTCTTCAACGCTAAGCCCCGCCGCCCCGGCAAGCTCATAGAGCGTAGCCTCGCGGCCGAGGGAATTTTCAAGGCTCCGCGCGGTCCTCGCTATCTTCATCGCCCTTTCCTTAAGGCTCCGCGATACCTTTACCGCGCCGCCGTCTCTGAAAAGCCGCCTTATTTCCCCGAGTATAACCGGCACTGCGTAGGTTGAAAACCTTACGCCCCGGCCGCTGTCAAAAGCCCTGACCGCCTTTACGAGCCCTACGCAGCCCGCGCTGTAAAGGTCCTCATATTCTATCCCCCTGTTCTTGAATCTTAAGGCGCAAAGCCTCACCAGCCCCAGATTTTCCTCGACCGCCGCCTCGGCGCAAGTTCCGTTTGCCGTATACATATTACCTCATATCTTAGACCGGAGCTTTTTAGTCATCACTACTGTTGTGCCGTACCCAAGGCGGCTTTTGACCGCTATGCTGTCGGTAAAGCTCTCCATGACCGAAAATCCGAGCCCCGAGCGTTCCTCGTCGGGCAGAGTGGTATATAAAGGCTCCATCGCCTTTTTAACGTCCTCTATCCCGCAGCCCCGGTCGCGGATCTTTATGTATACGCAATCGTCGGTAAGTCTCGCCGTCATCTCTATTACCCCGACCGTATCGCGGTAGGCGTGGACTATACAGTTTGTAACCGCCTCGCTGACGGCGGTTTTTAAATCCGTAAGCTCATCTATGCGCGGGTTTTTTGAACTGACAAACCCGCCTATCGCCACCCTTGCCAGCCTCTCGTTTTCAGAAAGGCTCAAAAAGCTCATCTTCATTTCGTTCTGAGGTTTTTTCATATCCTTCACCTGCCGTTCAAGAGCCTGTCCATTCCGGCAAGGTTCATTACCTTTTCAATGTAATCAGGCATATTTGTAAGCGCGACCTTTCCGCCGCGTTCCTTCATATTTTTGTATCTTCCCATAACAAGCCCCACCCCCGAGCTGTCCATAAAGCTCACGCCCGAAAAATCTATCAGCAGCTTTTTGGGGTTGCGGTCCTGTATCGCGGTGTCAATATCCATTCTTAGCCACCTCGCCGTGTGGTGGTCTATCTCCCCGGTAATTTTGGCGACTATAGTTCCCTCGCCGCCGTCGGCTATATAAACGGCCATCTTAAGGCTTCTCCTTTCGGCTTTCTTTTAGGATATGCTACCAGCGCGGGATTGAAAAAACTGTCGGAACGTCGGCCCCAAAATAATTTTTTTAAAAATTTTTGAAAAACTCTTGACATCTGAAAAAAACGGGGTATACTATATTTAGCACTCAAAAACGGCGAGTGCTAACAGACAGACGCGGAAACTGCCAGAGTATAAGCGGAGGAGGCAGAATATGGACGACAGAAAGATGAGAATACTTGCCGCCGTGGTAGATGAATATATTGTCACGGGGGAGCCGGTAGGCTCCAAGGCGATAATGAAATATGTCGGAACATCGAGCGCCACTATCCGCAACGAGATGGCAGAGCTTGAAAAGCAGGGCTATCTTGAACAGCCCCACACCTCGGCGGGAAGGATACCCACCTACAGCGGCTACCGTCTTTATGTCGATCAGCTTTTAAAGACCGACCCGCTCACGCCCGAGGAATGCCGCCTGCTCGACGAAATGCTTCCGAAAAA
The DNA here is from genome assembly GCA_947630315.1 of uncultured Clostridia bacterium. Taxonomy (GTDB): domain Bacteria; phylum Bacillota; class Clostridia; order Oscillospirales; family Ruminococcaceae; genus Faeciplasma. The sequence goes on along the minus strand of CANRHA010000109.1, from coordinate 2,259 downwards.
CGAGTACACCGAGGAGGGAATAGTAAAATCGGCCTCAAACGCGCTGGCTGAGCTTACCCGCTACGCGACGTTCGTATCAAGCGAGAACCCCAAGTTCTCGGTAATATCAAAAGTAGAGGTCATCCCCACCGGCAAGCGGCTGTACGTTTTACTGATGATCGCCTCGAACGGAAAGATAAAGAACCGCACCTGCCGGGTAGAAATAGACCTCACTCAGGAGCACCTCGACTACCTTTCCGGCTTCATAAGAGAAAACCTTGAGGGCGTGCCGATAGAATCCCTGACCGAGGAGACTCTGTCTAAACTTGAAACGGCTATGGGAACGTATCTTTTGACCCTCTCCCCTCTTATCCGCGGGATATTCGACATGACGAGGGAGATATCGCAACGCGACGTAAATGTCAGCGGCGTCGGGAATCTTTTACAGTGCCGCGAATTTGACCAGAACGAGATAGTCTCGTTTATAGATCACCGCAACGACCTTAGAAAATTCGTCGACGACAGCATGAGCGGCATACACGTTCTGTTTTCCGATGAAAGCGACGAGTTCATAATAGGCAACTCAAGCATGATAAGCTCGAACTTCTTAAAAAACGGCAAGGTTGCCGGACATCTCGGGCTTATAGGTCCGATGAGGATAGACTACAAGAAGATCATTCCGTATGTCGAATACTTTGCCGAAAAGATAAGCGAGATGCTTACAACGGCCGAGGACGAAGACATCACCCCCGAAGAAGACGACGGATAGAAAGGACTTATATATGAGCGAAAAAGAGAAGAACCCAAAGCTTAACGAAAAAGCCCCGGACGAAAAGTCCGAGGAGACAAAAAAGGAGAGTGTAAAGGAGCCTTCCGACAAGAAGGCGGAAAAGGCCGAAAGCGTCGAGGCCGAGAAGGCTGAAAAGGCCGAGAAGGCTGAAAATTCAGAAAAGCCCGCCGAACCTTCGGCCGATGAAGCGCTTGAAAAGCTTAAGGCCGAAAACGCCGAACTGAGGGATAAATATCTCAGGCTTCTTGCCGAATTTGACAACTACCGCAAGCGCAGCGCAAAGGAGCGCCAGGAGATATATCCCGAGGCAACGGCCAACGCCGCCGAAGCGTTTTTATCCTTAGCCGATAACTTTGAGCGCGCCGCCCTCGCCGAATGTTCCGACGAAAAATACAAGGCCGGGGTGATGATGATATACGATCAGCTCTCGATCGCCTTTAAAAAGCTCGGCGTAGAGGAGATAGCAAGGGTGGGCGAACCCTTCGACCCCGCGATAGAAAACGCCGTAAATCAGATAACCGATGAAAACCTCGGCGAAAACACAGTCGCCCAGGTTTATCAGAAGGGCTACCGCCTCGGCGATAAGATTATCCGCCCCGCGACGGTATGCGTAGCAAACGCCTGACAGGCTTTAACGCCTCAGTATATATTGACAACATCAAATTAAACAGATAAAGGAGTAATTTACAATGTCTAAAATCATAGGAATCGACCTCGGTACGACCAACTCATGCGTAGCCGTCATGGAGGGCGGCGAAGCGGTAGTAATACCCAACAGCGAAGGCGCAAGGACCACCCCCTCGGTAGTCGGCGTATCCAAAAACGGCGACAGGCTCGTAGGCCAGGTCGCAAAGCGCCAGGCCGTAGTAAACTACGACAACACGGTAATATCCATCAAGCGCCACATGGGCTCCGACTACAAGGCTCAGATGGGCGGAAAGACCTACACCCCGCAGGAAATTTCGGCGATGATACTTCAGAAGCTGAAAACCGACGCCGAAGCGTATCTCGGCGAAAAGGTTACAGAGGCGGTAATAACGGTTCCGGCCTACTTCACCGACTCTCAGCGCCAGGCGACTAAGGACGCCGGACAGATCGCCGGCCTTAACGTCCGCAGAATAATCAACGAACCCACGGCGGCCGCGCTCTCATACGGTATCGACAAAGAGGAGGACCAGAAGGTAATGGTCTACGACCTCGGCGGCGGAACATTCGATGTTTCGATTATCGAGATGGGCGACAGCGTCACCGAAGTTTTGGCTACTGCCGGCAACAACCACCTCGGCGGCGACGACTTCGACCAGAGGATCATCGACCTGCTCGTAGCTGAGTTCAAGAAAACCGAGGGCATCGACCTCTCGACCGATAAAATGGCTATGCAGAGGCTTAAGGAGGCCGCGGAAAAGGCCAAGATCGAGCTTTCCAACGTTCCCTCGTCAAACATCAACCTGCCGTTCATAACCGCCGACGCCACCGGCGCGAAGCACCTC
>CANRHA010000108.1 GCA_947630315.1 uncultured Clostridia bacterium | reverse complement strand
CTGAAGCCGCAGACGCAGAGTATCGAATCTATCGTCGGGATAAGCGAGCGCCCTATTCCCCTTAAAAGCCCGACCATCACGTCCATCAGTCCGCAGGTAAAGTACGTCAGGCATATAACGTTCATTCTCACGATGCCGAAGGCTATTTCCTGCTGATTGTCCGTGTAGATGCTTAAAAGCTGAGGCGAGAATATTTTTGCCAGAACGCCCATTCCGAAGCCCACCGTGAACACAATTCCTATGCACTCAAACGCAACCGCTTTTATCCTCTTGAAGTTGTTTGCGCCGAAATTCTGCCCCGTAAAGGTTATCGCCGCCTGATATACCGAGTTCATCGCGGTATATATGAAGCCCTCTATGTTGGCGGCGGCGCCGTTTCCGCCCATTACCGCCGAACCGAACGAGTTGATGGAACTCTGGATTATTACGTTTGATATCGAGAATACCGAGCCCTGAATGCCCGCGGGCAGACCTACGCCTATTATGGTCTTTAGCTTATCCCAATGTATTCTCGTCTTTTTTATGTGATATCTCACCGGACCGTCGGTGTTCATAAGACATATCATGACAAGTATTGCGGATATGGCCTGTGAAATTATCGTCGCAAGCGCAACGCCGGCGACGTCGAGCGAGAAGCCTATTACAAAGACAAGGTTAAGTATTACGTTCACAACGCCGGCTATCATCAAGAAGTACAGCGGTCTTTTCGTATCGCCCACAGCCCTCAGGATAGCCGCGCCGAAGTTATATAACATGTTGAACGGCGTGCCTATAAAGAATATCTTTACATACAGCGCGGAAAGCTCGATAACGTCGTCGGGCGAATCCATCCACACAAGCATCTGCCGCGAGGCGATAAACCCGAAGATCCCTACAACTATTCCGCTTAAAACGGCTATTGCTATCGATGTGTGCACCGCCTCGCTTACGTCCTTCATTTTTCCCGCGCCGAAGCACTGTGAAACCAGAACGCTCGAGCCGATGGACAGCCCCATGAACACGTTTACAATAAGGTTTATCAGCGCGCCGGTAGAACTTACCGCAGCCAAAGACGTATCGCTGCCGAACTTTCCTACTACGATTATGTCGGCGGCGTTGTATAAAAGCTGTAAGGTGCCGGTCAGTATAAGCGGTATCGTGAACCTTATGATATTGGAAAAAATCGGGCCCGTCGTCATGTCCATCGTGTGCGACGGGCGGTGAGATGAAATGCTTTTCAAGAAATCAACCCTTTTCAAGTTTTGCCGGAAAATATCCGGAAATTATATCCACGGAAATATTATCACATAAAAAGCGCGATTTCAAGCCCCAAACAGGCCCGTTTCCGCGCTTTGTTGATACATTCTCCGAAACCGTCAAACTGCCGTTGAAAATTTCCGGCCTTTTGGTCGTTTTGCGTATTCGTTAAATCCTCTTAAGTGCCTCGTTTAAGGCTTCAAGCCCCGAATCTATCTCGCTGTAGGTTATACTGAGCGGGGGCAGCAGCCTTACCTTGGCCTTTGCCGTTAAAAGCAGAACTCCCGTCTCAAGCCCCGCCCTTACTACGTCGGCCGAGGAAATTCCCGGCTCAAGCTCTATTCCTATCATCATTCCCATCCCCGCCAGGCCGGCGACATGGGGCATTTTTTTCGCCCTTTCGCGGATATATTCTCCCTTTTTCTTTACCTCGTTCAGGAAAGCTCCGTCGAGCCGCTTTAATATCTCGATCCCGCCGGCGCAGGCTATTGGGTTCCCGCCGAACGTTGTGGCATGGTCGCCGGGGTTGAATACGTCGCAGGTCTTTTCGCCGAACAAAACAGCCGCAAGCGGCAGGCCCCCGCCTATTCCCTTGGCGGCGGTGACTATATCCGGCTCGATCCCGTACTGCTCAAAACAGAACAGACTGCCGGTGCGTCCTATGCCGGTCTGGACCTCGTCTATTATCAAAAGAATATCGTTGTTGCGGCAAAACTCGGCTGCCTGCTTTACATATTCGGGGTCTACCGGCAGAACTCCGCCCTCGCCCTGAATAAGCTCCATCATCACCGCGCAGACTCCCCCGGCCTTTTTCTTAAGCTCGCCTATGTCGCCCGGGGCGATGAACTCGAACCCCTCGGTAAAGGGGAAGAAGTAGTTGTGAAAAACATCCTGCCCGGTGGCCGAAAGGGTGGTAACGGTCCTGCCGTGGAAGGAGTTTTTGAGGGTGAGTATCTTAGAACGCCCCTCGCCGTACTTCATAAAGGAATACTTCCTCGCGCACTTTATAGCGCCCTCGTTTGCCTCGGCGCCGCCGTTTGCAAAGAACACCTTCTTCATTCCGCTGCGCTGACAGAGTATCCGCGCAAGCTCGCCGCAAGGCTCGGTATAGTAGAGGTTTGAAATGTGCTGAAGCTTTGTGAGCTGCTCCGTGACCGCCGACACCCAGCCGGCGTCGCAGAAACCGAGCGCGTTTACCCCTATCCCGCTCGTGAAATCTATATACTCCCTGCCGTCGGGATCCCAACACGTCGCGTTGATCCCCCTTACGATCGCGACAGGAAAGCGCCCGTAGGTGTGGGCGACATATTCGGAATCGCGGTTTATAATGTAATCTGCATTACTCATTGTATAATTACCTCAAAATTTGTCATTTTGTAAATAAAGTTCCGATACCTTCGTCGGAGAACATCTCTATAAGAATGGAATGTTCTATTCTGCCGTCTATCATTACCGCTTTTTTTACTCCGTTTTCAAGCGCGGTGACGCAGCTCTGGACCTTTGGTATCATTCCACCCGAGATTATCCCCTTTTCGCAGAGGTCGGGTATCTCGGAGAGCTTTACCTCGTGCATCATAGAATCGGGGTCGTTTACGTCGCGCATAAGACCCCTGATGTCGGTCAAGGTGATAAGGTTCTCGGCTCCGAGGGCGGCGGCTATCTCCGCGGCGGCGGTGTCGGCGTTTATGTTATATACCTGACCCTCCGAATCGATCCCTACGGTTGCGATCACCGGGATATAGCGGTTATAGATGGCGTTTGCAAGGGGCTGAGGGTCTATATCCACGATCTCGCCCACAAAGCCGAGGTCGGTGCCGTTGTCAAGCTTGCGGCATTTTATCATTCCGCCGTCTATCCCGCAGAGGCCGAGGGCCTTTCCGCCGCACTGGCCTATCAGCGAAACGAGATCCTTATTTGTCTTGCCCGAGAGGACCATCTGTACTACCTCGGCGGTTGCGGCGTCGGTATATCTTAAGCCGCCTATGAACTTGCTCTCCCTGCCGAGGGCCTTTAACGTTTCGGTGATCTCCGGGCCGCCGCCATGGACCAATACCACCCTTACGCCTATCAGGGAAAGCAGAACTATATCGCTCATAACCGCCCTTTTAAGCTCGGGGTTGATCATCGCGTTGCCGCCGTATTTTACAACGACGACCTTGCCGGTGTACTTCTGAATATATGGCAGGGCGCTTATAAGCACCTTTGCCTGCATACCCGTAGAGATATTTGCGTCCATTCCGACGTCCTCCCTTTTATAATCAGCTTCTGTAGTCTCCGTTTATCTTTACATACTCGTAGCTCAAATCGCAGCCCCATGCCGTTGCCGAGGCTTCGCCCTGGTTCATGTATATATCAACGGTGATCTCCTTTTCGAGAAGTATCTTCTTGGCCTCCTCCTCGCTGAACGGAATGCAGAAGCCGTTTTCAACTCCCTTTATCGAACCTGCGGCGCTCGACATCGATATAGATACCTTTGAAATGTCAAACTCGGCCCCGCAGTAGCCCATCGCGCAAAGGAGCCTTCCCCAGTTTGCGTCAGCCCCAAAGAACATCGCCTTTACAAGGCTTGAAGCTATAACGCCGCGGGCTATTGTCTTGGCGGTTTTTTCATCCGCCGCGCCGTAGGTATTGCAGATTATAAGCCTTGTCGCGCCCTCGCCGTCCGAGGCTATCATCGGGGCCATGTAATCGCCGACAGCCCCGAGGGCTGCCTTAAACGCCTCATAATCGGCGCCCTCGGCGGATATTGTTTCGTTTCCGCAAAGCCCCGAGGCCATTACTGCAACCATGTCGTTGGTAGAGGTGTCGCCGTCGACGCTTATCATGTTATACGTCCTGTCAACTACCTCCTTGAGGGCCTTTCCGAGCATCTCGGGGGAAATGGCGGCGTCGGTGGTTATAAACGAAAGCATCGTAGCCATGTTGGGGTGGATCATTCCGCTGCCCTTGGCAATAGCGCCGATTTTTGCGGTCTTCCCGCCGACGGTGAACTCGTAGGCGATTTCCTTTACCTTGGTGTCGGTGGTCATTATCGCGTTCGCGGCGTCGGTTCCGCCGGTCTTTGAAAGCTGCCCCGGCAGCTGAGATATACCGTAGGCTATCGGCTCAATGTCAAGGCTCTGGCCTATTACCCCGGTCGAGGCAACTATAACGTCGCTGCTCTTTATCCCGAGGGCCTCGGCGGTAAGGTCGCACATCTTCCGGGCCTTTTCAACGCCGTCGGCGTTAGATGTGTTCGCGTTTCCGCTGTTGCATATAACCGCCCTCGCCTTGCCGTCCGAGATGTTCTCCCTTGTTACGGTTATCGGCGCGCCGTAGACTTTGTTCTGAGTATAGACCGCCGCGGCGGAACATTCAGCCTCGGAATAAATCATGGCTATATCCTTTTTCTCGCGGTTCTTGCGCACTCCACAGTGCATTCCGGCAGCGGTAAACCCGGCCGGCGCGCAGACTCCGCCGGAAATCTTTTTTAATGTCATAAAAGTTTATCTCCTTCTGCCAAATAGGCCGTCTCGGGAAGCCCGAGAGCTATATTCATGTTCTGAACGGCCGCGCCCGAAGCGCCCTTGCCGAGGTTGTCGAAAACTGCGGTCACGGTCATATTGCTGTCGCCGCCCATTATGTAAAGGTTCATCTTGCAGGTCTTGGATATCTCGTTCGCCGCCAAAAATCCGCCCTCGGGGGCCTTTTTCACCGTTATAAGCTCGCTTCCCGAATAAAACTCCGAGAAGATACCGTACAGGGCGTCGACGCCGCAGGGTTTACTCATCAGCCGTGAAATTATCGGCACGCTCACGGCCATTCCGCTGTAAAAGTCGGATACTATCGGGGCGAAATGGGGCGGGGCGGTTATCCCCGTTACCGCCTGCATCTCGGGCAGGTGCTTATGGCGCTGGGTAAGGCCGTACTGCCTCGGGCTTTCAAGCTCCGCCGGGCGGGCGGGGTCCTCATACTGCGCGATCATCTTTTTTCCGCCGCCGCTGTAGCCGGTAACGCTGAAACAGCTGAAGGGGTAATCGGGCGAAACAACGCCGCTTTTTATAAGCGGATAGACCGCCGCTATAAAGCCGGTGGCGTGGCAGCCGGGGTTTGCGATCCTCTTTCCGGTCGAAATTGCCCGCCTGAACTCCTCGCCGAGCTCGGCAAATCCGTACGCCCAACCCTTTGCCGTGCGGTGAGCGGTAGAGGCGTCGATAATTACCGTGTCCGGGTTTTCAACTAAGCTTACCGCTTCCTCGGCCGCTTGGTCGGGCAGGCAGAGAAAGGTCACGTCGCTTGAATTTATCAGCTTCTTGCGCTCGGCGGGGTCTTTTCTGAGTTCCGGGTCGATCTCGATGACATCTACCCCGCCGTGGGCTTTGAGCCGCGTTTTTAACTGAAGCCCCGTGGTGCCCTCGGCGCCGTCAATAAATACTTTATACTTCATTATACTTCTCCGTCATTTTAGTTTCGGTACTATTATATCAACTTGAAGCCGGTTGTCAAGGGCTTAGCGCGCAGTTTTGAAAAATTTATGTATAATATTCATAATTGATTCGATTTTGCGGATATTTATGGCAAAATCGCCCTTGAAAATGTATAAAATATGCATGAAAAGTATGAAATAAAGCCCGCCCGGGTCGGTTGGCCCCGGCAGGCTTTATCTATTGATACTGTGGGATTATTCGTTATTCGTCGTCGACCTTGTAGTTTGCTATTACGTCGTCTACAAGCATCTGAGGGAGCTGGTCGTAGCGGAGCTTTTCAAGCGTAAACTCGCCCTCGCCCCTCGTCATCTGCCTTACGAGCATCGCAAAGTCGTGAACCTCGCTCTCGGGGATCTCCGCCTCGATGGTGGTG
>CANRHA010000107.1 GCA_947630315.1 uncultured Clostridia bacterium | reverse complement strand
TGCGCGGTGTCGCTTTTGTGCACCACGCTGATATATGTACTGCCGTTTTGCCTCTCGATGGCGATAAACGGCGGCTTTAACGACCTGAACCGCCCGTTGCAGTCTTTGGAGAGCTTCAGGACCTGCGCATTGAACACGACTGTATCGGCTTGGCTTTTAAGATACTTCGCCGTCAAGGTCCTATCGGGAGTTATGATAGGGCTGCTTTTGTGGTGTGTGCTCGGCTCGATTTCAAACGCGCAGTTTTCGGTTTCCGTCCTCGGGGCAATTCTCGTCGGCGAATATCTTTTGTATGAGCTTTTGCCGGTGCAGAGCTTTATGAACATATTCAAATATTTTAACATATTCTCATACGTCCATGCCTCGGATTTGTACACAAAGTATCTGAACGTGAATCTCTTTGGCCAGCCCGTCGGCATACGGGGGCTTATGCTTGCGGCCCTGCCGATCGCGCTGTTCGTTCTTGCGATATGGGCGCTGCTGATACAGTCAAAGCGTTATCCAGAGGGCAACAAAGACCTGCTTTCAAAGCTTTCGGCCGTTATAAACCGCGGCATGGATATCCTGCGCTCACGGCTCACCGTCGGCGGGTGGGAAGTTTATAAAACGCTTGTTTTCGGGCTTGGAGCTATCATCATGATAGGCGTTTTGGTTTTAACGAAATCGCTTGTGTTCAATGTTTATATTCAGGAGCCCGACACATGGTATCAAATGTATCTTTCCGATTCTGAGGGCGTGATCGACGGAACGACCGACGATTACTTTGAACGCGCGAAGAGCAGCATCGCGAAAAACAGCAACGAGGCGGCGATCATGAGCGCGATCCAAAGATTGGAAAACGAAGTTGATCAAATAAAATCAGCGGCCGAGGCGGGCGGCTATGAGCCGTGGATTATTGATCAAAAAACATATAACTCATTTTACGGCCCTGCAAGCCGTGACCGACAGCGCCTGAATGCGACGGCGGCGATTTTCCTGCTTGTGCTTTGCTGCGCGGGCGTTTTCGCTTATGAACGGCAGTCGGGAGTGGTGCCTGTAATCCGCTCGCTGAAACGCGGCAGAGGCGCGCTGTTTTTGAGAAAAGTCACGGTCTGCGCGCTTATGGCGGCTTTCGTGTGGGCGGCGGTGTACGGCCGCGAATTTGCAAAATTCATAAGCCTTTACGGAGCCGACACCCTCGGCGCGCCCGTGCAGAATATTTCTGCGCTTGCGGCGTTTCCGCTTAAAGCGTCATTCGGGCAGTACCTTGAAATTCTTTACGGCGCAAGGCTTGTTATGCTCGTCATGACGGCTTTTGTTATACTTGCAATCAGTCAGTGCGCGGTGAATGTGCAGATATCTTATGCTTTGGGATTCGGCATTCTCGGGCTTCCCGCGCTGCTCACGATTTTCGGTGCGGACATAATGAAGTATCTTTCGCCGCTCGTTCCGATTTCATCGGCCGAGATAATGTGGAATATCGGCGGCGGCGCGGCATGGCTGGTGCCGTGGGGAGTGTGGGCAGCGGTAGGCATATTGTCATTGGTATATGGCTGTCGCAAATGGGAGAAATGTATATAATTTTCGGAGTGTCCATTTCGCCAGCATTATCCCCTACACTTAATTCCGCCACCGAAAATGACACCTCTAATCTCCAACTTCTAATACCTATCTTCTTGATATGGCCTTAGGCCGCATCTCCCCCCGATTGACTTCCCGCCGGCGATGATGTATAATTATATATATAAATATACAAATCGCTGATCCAGCGCAGATTGGGAGGAACAATATGTCCTATTTGACCGTTTCCGGCAGGAAAATCTATTACGAAGAATACGGCGTCGGTAATGCGCCCACACTCGTTTATTTACACGGCGGGCCGGGAGAGAGCTGCCTCACATATTCCTATCAGGCTAAAAAACTTGGTGAAACTTTTCATGTCGTCAGCTTCGATCAGTACGGCGTGTTCCGCTCCGACGCGGTAGGCGATGGACCGCTCGGCGTGCTCGATCTTGTACGCATGACCGAACAGATGAGGATCGCCCTCGGAATAGAAAGCTGGATCCCCCTCGGGCACTCCTTTGGCGGAATGCTTGCGCTTGTCTACGCCCACACTTATCCCGAAAATATCGACGCCGTTATTTATGATTGCCCGATGTGGAGCGCCTTGCATACGGCAAGGGCCATAGCGGAAGCGACTCTGCCATGTTTTGAACGCGACGGAAATACCGATCAGGCCGCGCTTTGCAAAGAGATACTGGAAGGGGAGATCTCCCCAAGAAAAGCCTTTGAAGCGGCGATGTCGATAGATATGAACGAAAATGTGCAGAGGTATTGCCATGTAATAGAGAACAGCAGGTACAACGACTATATCAACGCGCATATAAGCGACCCGATGGTGACGGAGGACTGCTGGGGAAAGTTTATAGATTTCAGAAAGAAGATTTTTGATTCGGAGGATTTTTATGCCGATTACCTTCCGTATCTTAAAGATATTGAAAAGCCGCAGCTGCTGATAGTCGGCGAGTATGATATGACCTGCGGGAAGTTTGAGCGGAAACGCTTTGCGGACGACGCGCCGAACGGCAGCACCGTGACGCTTAGGGATTGCGCCCACCTGACCTGGTTTGAACAGCCGGAAAAATATACTGATGTAGTGGAAAGGTTCGCGGAGAGGGGATAATTCAGCGATGAAGCAGGGGCACATCTGCCTTTAATATGGTTGATTTTGCTATGTAAATATCATGGGTATCACCTCTATATTCAATGATAGCGCAGATTCGTCTATACCCTCATCATTTTCGCAGGGAATAAAAATTTGCCCTCATCTTGCAGATTTGCAAGACCGAGGGCAATTTTTGTGATGTTATTGACATTGTCTCACGCTCTTGATATAATTCATTAATGTGCGAGCGAAAAAAGCGAAGAAAGATATACCGTTTGCTTTTTTCAACTCCTGCTTTGTATATACACAAAAATCTTTTCTCGGGGTAGGTCAGCGCAAAGCACAATACACTATATCACCCTAAGCTCCTCTCACATTTGAGCGTTCGCAGTCTCGATATCGCCTGCATGACCTCCTCACGCCTCGGCAGGTCGATAAACCGATTCATATCCGGAAAACTCCCCGAATAAACGCAGTCCAGCCCCTCGGCCTTGATTTTCCTAAATATCTCGTCGACCTCCCGTTCAATATCCAGCTCCTTTTCGGGATTTGAGAACGAATCCGGCGCGTTTTTCACCATGATCGCCCGCAGAATGAACCCGATCCCGTGCAGCTGCCGCGGCGAAATAATATTGTGAAGCCCTCGCAAATCCAACTCCTCCGCGCCGACGATCATCACCCCCAAATCAAACACCCGCAGCACCTCTTTGCCATACCCGCCGGGGTGAGAGTCGAATCCCCCACAGCGATAAATCTTTCCCTGCGACCAGTCCGCCGGAGGGATTTTTTCTTTTTTAGGAATATTTTCCACCGACTCTTTTGCATATTCCGTAACATCGACCGGCTGAAAATCCTCCATCATGTAAATTTTGTCAGCTACCGAGAGACATTCCCCGCTGCCGCCGATTACCAGAACCGTAGAAACGCCGAGCGCGGAAAGCTCACGAACCCGCTCAGTAAAGGGAATCAGCGGCTCGTTTTTTATCAGCTTTCTCATCACCGGATCGCGAATCATGAAATTCGTAGCCGAGCGGTCTTCGTCAATCAACAGAAGCCTCGCGCCCCTGCTCACTGACTCCGTGATATTTGCCGCCTGCGAGGTCGAACCCGAGGCTCGGGAGGTCGAAAAATCGCGGGGATCGGAGCCGGGAATCGCGCTCAAAAACGGCGAAATATTGACATGACTTATCGCGCGGCCGTCCTCAGCCGAGACCGAAACCGCGCTCGGGTCTGTTATGCAAAGCTCCCGCCCGTCGCCGAGGGAGTGATCATAAATTCCCGCCGCGACAGCCTCAAGAAGCGTGGTCTTGCCCGAATATCCGCCGCCGGTGATGACCGTGACGCCCCGCTTTATCGCCATTCCCCGCACCCCCGCAATCTCGACCTCGTCCTCTTTCGGCGAGATAAAAGGCACCGCGCCCTCCATCGGGAAATCCGTGTCGTTTTTTCGCGGCAGAATCGAGCCGTTCGCGATGAACGCGCAATAATCCGAGTTTTTTAGATATTCGCGAATCGCGCGCTGCTTATCCGCAAGATCAATGACCTTTAGCAGCGCCGCTCTGTCAAAATTTCGGATATACCTGTCCATCATTTTTGGCAGGTCGGACGTCAGCATTCTGACCGTCTTTTTCATTCGGTGATAGGGCAGCTGCACCTGTATCATCAGGCAAAGATACATAACTTCTTTAATCTCTCTGCCGACCCGCGGATAGACCGTTATCCCCGAGCCGTAGTCGTAATCCCGCGGCATTCTCATCGAAAAATACGCGGAATTTCTGAGCAAAATCTCCCCGCCCGGTTCGCAGAAATAGTACCAGCCGTTCTCCTCCATCGGCCGCGAGCGGTTGAAAAGCTCGCTGTTAAGCTCGTCCATGTACGGCTTCAGCGCCCGCAGGCAGAAGTCCGCGACTGCGATATTTTCCGCGCCGGGGCATATCCCGAGCGCCTCCGTAGGCACCCCGACAGTCACGGTCGGGCAGCTTAATTTCAGGCGCCCGGTTTGGGTGATATGATAAAACACACCCTCGCGCCAGTAGACCGGGTCGGCGGCCTGTTCCGGCGGAAAGCCGTCAGCACCGATCACCCGGCAATCGCCGTTATACATACCCTCGAATTTTTCGGTGTTTTCCTTCATGCCGAGCAAAATATTTTTTAAACGCTTCAAATTATCAACCTCGTTTCGTAAATCGTAATAAATCCCGAGCCTCTTTGTGGGTATTCCCATAACGACGTCGGCAAGCATAGGGCGGTATGGGCTGCTCCCGGTGATCTGCAAAAAACAGCCGTCCTCAAGCCAATAAGTCGAGTCATATTCAATTTCGTCCTTATCGGTGGGATTCGCGGGCGTCTGCCGGGGAATGATATACTCGCCGTCGAAAACCGTGCGGATATCCTCCGCTTTTTCGGGCAGCGAATCAAGAATTTGCAGAAGTCTTACCATGCAAAAACCTCCTTGAAAATTTTTTGGGCATAAAAACAACCTCGCTTTCTTTGGAATTATGATCCGTGCAGAAAGGGGGGTGAAAAATATGCAAAAACCGCGTCAGAGCACGGTCAGTCGGTTTTGAAAATAAAAAAACAGACTGCAAGGCACTTTTTCAAAAGCGCAAGCAGACTGCTGTCATAGGCAATTTGTAAAATTTAGCAGAGCTTTATCGGTAAATCCTCAGAGCAAATAAACCCGGCGTGACGGCAGGCGCATGCGTATTAAGTTTTTCATACCGTCACCTCCAAGTCAGATTTGCAAACGGATCATGGGGTAATTATAGCATATGGCGGGGTGGGTGTCAAGGGGGAATGTGGGGGAATGCCAAACTTACATGATGCGAAAAAGGGATTTCAGATTGTGTGCGCTGAGGGGTGTCGGGCTTTATGAGGAGTTGTCATTTTTGAGATTTGGAAATAAATACGCCCGTTCCTATGTCTGTAAAGCATGGAACGGGTGAAACTGTATCTATTATATGAAAAAATCTTTCGCAAAGTTAATACATTTGCGAAAGGTCAAATCACAAGGTGATTATAGCACATCACCAAAAGAAATGCAATAGTTTTAGTGAAATTTCTAAAAATTCAGCAAAAATATACGAACAAATATCCATTGCAGCCTCAAAAAATACGCAAAAGTGAGCCAATTTCACCTCATTTGCATCTTTTCCGCAGTCAGCTGAGCAGTCAGATTTTACTTCGTAAAAGGTTAAAAATACTTGTTTTTAGGAGGATTTTCTTAAAAATCAGCGCAGTCAAAAAGTGTGTCAACAGCCGTCTTTGAGATGAGAAATCATCAAAAAGGCGGCTTTTTCGTGCCTTTTTAGCCGCATTTTCATACTCGTTCGCAAATGTATTAACTTTGCGAAAAGGTCGGGAAATGAGAAAAGTGCAAAAAACGGTCGGGGGGGGGTAAATACCCCTGAAAGCCTCTGAAATCGCGGTTTTGACGCAAGCGCGACGGGTGGCATCGGCGCGCTTTTTGCAAAGGGGGCGGACGAGATGATCAAGCTGTTCAAACACAACGAAACGGCCTACAGGGCCGCTGTTGTCATGCTTGCAGAAACCGGCAAAGCTG